>NZ_AKIS01000078.1:0-32940 GCF_000277005.1 Pontibacter sp. BAB1700
AACTATAAAATTGTTTGATGGTATAACTATAATATAAAAAATTATAAACCATCTACAATTTTACAATTATGAAAAAAACATTTATTTGCGCGAGTGCATTAGCACTATTCCTGTCAAGCTCAGCTATTGCTCAGGTAACTAACAACGCTGTGGCAACACAGAATGGAACGACAAACACATCTACCATTACCCAAACGCTCGGTAGTTTGAATGCTGCAGTTGTTGCACAGGAGGGTGAGCTTAACTCATCAACTGTTGTTCAAACTGGAGGCGTAGCTAATATTGCTGGTGTAAGACAGTCAGGCATAAGCAACGTTTCAAATGCCGTGCAAAACGGTGGCGCAACAAACTTGGTTGACATCAGACAGGCTGGTCTTGTAAATGATGCTGCAACTCTGCAGGAAGGCGGAGAGGGCAATCTGATTGACATCGACCAGGATGGTGACTATAATGCTACGAGCGTTACACAAATTGCTGGAGAAAGAAACTATACCGACATTGATCAGGATGGTCTAATGAACGCGTCTGTTACTGTCCAGGATGGCGGCTTAAGAAACCAGATTGAGGTTGATCAGACAGGTGATGCTAATGAAGCTTGGGTAACGCAGGTAGGTGGTGAGAGAAATCAAGCGAGAGTAGACCAAGATGGAGAAGTCAACATTTCTTATGTAGATCAGGTGGGAGGATTGAGAAATGGTGTAGGCATTGATCAGATGGGGGAGAATAACCTGATTGAGGCTTATCAGGAAGAGGGTTATCGCAACAGCGCCGATATTGATCAAGATGGTGATCTCAATTACACTGGTACTGATCAAATAGGTGGTGAGTACAACAGTATTGTGGTAAGCCAGCAAGGTGATGGAAACGCAGCTGCTGTGCTCCAAGATGGTGGTGCAAGAAACAATGCGATCATTGATCAGGCAGGTTCTTCAAATTTCGGAGCAGTGCTGCAAGCCGGTTTGGATAACAATGCTTCTATCAGCCAAATTGGGGATATGAACGTAGCTGAGACAAGCCAAATTGGGGACGCTAACTCCTCTGTTACAGAGCAGGCCGGGGTTTCTCATTCTGCTGGAGTTGCACAAGATGGTACTACTAACAGTGCTGCAGTAAGTCAATCAGGAAGTTTACAAACTGCTACAGTTGCCCAAATGGGTAATTCTAACAGTGTTGCAGTTAATCAGACTGGTGAAGGAAATGTGGCTGGTTCACTACAGGTTGGAGATCTAAACTCTATTGTTACCAACCAGTCAGGCTCGGGTAACTACTCTGGAACTTACCAGTCAGGTACATCAAATAGTGCACTGATTAATCAATCAGGGGTAGCTAACGGAGCTTTGAATTACCAAATTGGTGTAGGAAACAGTACAAGTGTTACTCAGTCTGGAGTATTAGGAACAAGTACGACTATGCAAATGGGTAGCGGTAATATCTCTACAGTTACCCAGGGTGGTATGATGAACAATGCAGCTGTGATTCAGAATGGTGCTGGCAACGTGTCTACCATCAACCAGTAATTTAAGTTTATTATCTCTTGGGTGTGCAGTTCGCATGCCCAAGAGATTTTATTAATGTTAGAACAAGCCTGCTTGCTATGAAATACACTGTGTTATTACTGATTTTTTCCTTAGTAATCCTCCAGATTACTGCTTTCGGGCAAGGAGTTAAAAATGAAGAAGAACTATTGAAGCAACTGAGAACAGAGCAAAATACGAAAGTTGTACCCAATAGCCTTATACAGAAGGGTGTTCAAGTACACCAAATAGGGAACGCTAACGAAGCTGCAATTCTGCAGAGAAACTCTTCTCCTCAATCCAATGGCGCATTCATTATGCAGGTTGGCGATTTTAATAGAGCGATCTCACAGCAACAGGGCGTTGGAAATCACACGGAAGCCAAACAAATTGGCGTAAATAATAGCTATGTAGGTGAGGTGGATGGCATGTACAATACAAGCAAAGTACACCAACAAGGCCAAAGCAACAGTATTAATCAAGCCGTGAAAGGTGTCAATCTAGAGCACACTCTCATACAACTCGGTAATAACAATACCATCAATCAGGTTGAAACTGGCCTGAACTCAAAATCTTATAAAGTAGTACAGGAAGGCAATGGCATGAACATAACCATTGAACAGAGTAACTGGGCACTGCCACCTGTAACTGGTAAGAAATGATCTTTTGCATACAGCTAATCTTTAACTCCCTTATAATTATGTATAATGTAAATGATATGGTCCAGACAGAAGAGCAGTATGTGGCGCATATGGACACAAAGCAAGACAGCGGTTTACTTTTAGTATCTAACTTGTTCGAGAACAAAAGTTCGCAGAAAGTATACTTTACATACAAATTTAAATGTGTTCGCCTATCTCCTTCTGGAATATCCGCAAACAGCCAGTCAGGTAACTTAATGGCTGCTCCGGGCCAGGTAATAAACCTCTCAAAAACATCATTGTCCATCAGGCCCTCCGATAGTTACAACCTTTTGCTAGAAATCTATGATGGTAATAAACTAGTTGCCAACCAAGCTTTAATGGTCCCCCATTTATAAAATCAAAATTACACTACCTTAAAGTTTGTTAGACAGTACTGGGTCTTATCTGATAAGTTTAGGGTTAGTATAAACTAAATGCATAGACGGAAAACAAGTTTATTAATGATCCGTATATCAATATATATGGATTGTTTTAGATTTTGTCGCTTGTATGTATTTGTGCAGTGAGGCTGCATCCTATATTAAGTTTACTATAACCATCAGCGTTTATGCTCAAAGCAACCGCCACCCTTAGGCTCTTTTGTGCTCTTTTATTTTTTATTGGATTTACTGCCTGCAATGAAGATACCATCGAACCGCTAGGTGAAGGATCCATAGAAGGTGAAATCCGCGATGCTGATACAAGTGAGCCCTTAGCTGGGGTGGCTGTAACCAGCAACCCGGCTACTTCGGCTATTGCTTCAGATGAGGAGGGCCGGTTCTTGATTGAGCCTATTGCAGGGGGGAACTACACCCTCTTAGCTCGAAAAAGCGGATATAAAACAGAAAGCATTGCTGTTGCTGTCAAAAATGATAATCGCACATCAGTCACTATTCTGATGGTGCCTGAGAACCCAGCTACCTTCGCTCCAGGTCCCCCCACACTTGTTCAACCTTCAGATAATGCCCCAAATCAAAATATTTCATTAACACTAAAGTGGCAAAGTCCTGAAGTACGCTCAGGGGATAGCCTTACTTATAATGTTTACCTATATGAGTCAGGGGTAGCGGAAAAAAAACTATTGGTGCAGAACATCCGGGACACTACGGCAGTTGCCTCCAATCTGAAGTTTAATACTACTTATTTCTGGCAGGTGACTGTGAGAAATAAACGAGGAGCCGTAACCAACGGGCCAGTATGGAGTTTTACTACCCATGCCATGCCTGTAACACGCTATGTGTTTGCCCGTGAAGAAGAGGGAAATTATGATATTTACAGCTCTGATGGTACGGCGGAGAATGTTTTCAGATTGACTTCTTCGTTCAGCAGAGAGTGGTGGCCAGTCATCAGTCCAATAAGAGACCGCATAGCCTACTCTTCTAATGTGGGCACTGATATACACATCTATACGATGAACCGAGATGGGGCAGAAAAACGTCAGTTGACCACAATCCCTATAGCTGGATATCATAATCAAGGTATAGGGTTCACTTGGTCACCGGACGGTGGTCAGCTGCTTTATGCTCATTACGACAATTTGTACCTGATCAACAGAAATGGAACAGGGTTGAAACTTATTGCCAAAGCTCCCGCTGGCAGGCATTTCCGTATGATGGATTGGACCGCCGTTGGTGACAGAATTGTTGTACAAACCATTGGCTCCAATGTCAACGATTCTGAAATCTACCTTATGAATTCAGATGGCACTAATATGACATTATTGGTCGATAACCTTCCTGGACGGGTAGAAAGCCCTACTTTTTCTGTAGATGGGAGAAGTGTGATGTACACACGCGATGTGGCTGGGTTTGAGAATGCAGCTGGACGACAGTTAGATGCTCAAATTTTCATAAAAAATATAGAAACATCTCGTATTACGAACCTTTCGAATGGTAAACCTGATGGATCAAATGACCTCTTCCCTCGTTTTTCGTCAGACGGGTCTAAGATCATATTCACTAATGCGCCCAATGACGGTGTAGGCACAGGCTCAGTATGGATGATGGACGTATTGAATGGGAGAAACCGTGTGCGTCTTTTCGAAAACGCCACTATGCCCGACTATAAGTAGTTCTTGCTTGGTAGTAGCTGCAAAAGAGGTTATTGATTTTCTTTACTTATAGCATTAAGCTTTAGAATAATACCCTATTCTAACAGTCAAACCTGATCAGTATGGGTACTTACGATAGTTTTAAACTTAAAAGCTATGGGAAATTAATTTGGTTAAAATATCAGCAACTCCATCCCCGCCCTGCAGCAAGCAGAGGATATGCAAAAGTACCTTAGGTGGGCGCATCGAGCGCATCTCCAACAGACGCGGCCGCAGACGCTAGTCTGATTGTTTCTGTTGCATTAGCCGTTCTTGCATGGCTGCCTCACCTTTCTCGCGTATGGCCAGCACCAGGTCGGTTTTGAACTGGTGGAAGCTCCCCTCCAGACCGGCCGGATAGCTGTGCGGGTTTAACAAGCGACGAATGCTTTCATGCAGTTTGCTGAGCTCTTCTTCGCGGTGTTTGCGGATGGTTTTCAGGTCGGGTAGTTCCGTTACGAGTTTTCCTTTGTTCAGCACAGGTATAAGCAGGTCTTTGTAAAGGGTGTCCTCCGGTACTGATTTGCGACGGGTGCTGTCGAGCGGATTCACGATCAGCACTTTTTCAGGCAGAGGTACCGCTTCGTTGTAAATCATGTCTGCTATAAAGCCTTGCTCGTCATAGTAGCGGCGTACCTGCTGTATACCTGGGTTGGAGGTTTTTTCGAGTTGCTCCGATAGTTTCAGGCTGTAACTCCATTCCCCATTTTCCTGCTTGAAGGCAGCCAGTTTGTACACCCCGCCCAGCGCCGGCTGGTCATATGCCGTCACCAGTTGCGTACCGATTCCCCACACATTGATCCTGGCGCCTTGCTGTTTCAGACTGTTCACGATGCTTTCATCCAGGTCGTTGCTGGCCACAATATTGGTATAACCCATACCTGCTTCGTCGAGCAGCTTGCGGGCCTCAATGCTTAGGTAGGTCAGGTCGCCGGAGTCAAGGCGGATGCCGTTGAGTTTAAAGCCAGTCGGCTCCAGTTTTTTGGCTACCTCAATGGCGTGGCGCACGCCTTCCAGTGTGTTATAGGTATCTACCAGGAACACGGAGTCGTGCGGGAAAGCCTGCCCGTAAGCTTCAAATGCTTGTTCTTCGCTTTCAAAAGCCTGCACCCAGCTGTGAGCATGCGTGCCTCGCACTGGTATGTCGAAGAGTTTGCCGGCCAGCAGGTTAGAGGTTGCATCTATACCTCCCACATAAGCAGCCCGGGTAGCTGCCAATGAACCGTCTATACCCTGGGCGCGTCGCATACCGAATTCAATCACAGTGTCGCCCTTGGCAGCGTCCTTTATGCGGGCTGCTTTGGTGGCGATCAGGGTCTGGAAGTTCACGATCGTCAGCAGGGGCGTCTCCACCAGCTGCGCCTGCAGCAAAGGTCCACGCACCCGGATCAATGGCTCGCTCGGGAACACAACGGTGCCTTCCGGTATGGCATCCACGTCGCAGGTAAAGCGCAGGTCACGCAGATAGTCCAGGAAAGCCTGCTCGAACAACGGTTCGCCCTGACTGCCTTGCAGGCTGCCCAAGTAGGCCAGGTCCTCATCTGTGAACTGCAACTGCTGCAGGTACTCCACCGCATGCGCCAGTCCTGCTGCCACGGTATACCCCCCTTTGAAGGGTGACTTACGGAAATAGAGATGGAATACGGCTTCACGCTCTGCTATACCCTCTTTCCAGAAGCCGTATGCCATTGTGAGTTGATATAAATCGGTCAGAAGCGAAAGGGAGCTGCGGTAGAGTTGCTGGAGGGTATTGTTCATGTTTGCTTGTAATAAGATAGTCAGTAGAAAGAACGAAAGCGGACACAATTGGATGTGGTGCCTATGTGCTGCGAGTACTTCTTTCCTTCAGCCTGGGGAATGAAGAAATTGCTCAACCTAAGTACCGGGTCATTCTTTACCTGTTTTGTTGAATGCCCGAATTTAAAGGATGACATCAGATTTAGCTATATTTAAGGCATGATAAAGCGACAGTTTATACCTTTTAGCGAAGTAAAAGATAAAAAAGCCATCATTGTGGATAGCATGCACCCCAACGGACTGGTGCTGTCGCACTGGCGGGGCGCTCCCACACCGGCTGAAGTGCGCGACGATACCAGCGCTGCCATGGTGCTGCACGCCCTGCGGCTCAACCTGCCCGGTCTGGAACTGCCCTATGTCACGGCCAACCATTTCGACATCGACGGATTTGTGGGTGTATGGAGTCTGCTGAATCCGGAGCTGGCGCTGGAAAACGAGGAATTGCTGCGCCTGATGGCCCACATCGGCGACTTCCGCGAACTCGACCTGAACCACCCGTTGGCAGGGGAGGCGCTGAAACTGGTCTGCTGGCTCAATACCCGGGAGCGCGACATGTTCTATGCTCCTTTTGCTGCCGACGAGTCTGAAGAAAAGGAAGCAAAACGCTGTGTGGATAAGTTCAGGTATTTTCTGCGTGAGTTCGGCCGTGTGCTCCAGGATCCTGATTGGGAAAAGCCGGTGTGGGAGGAGGAGGTGGCGGACGTGCTGCTTGGCTACCGCGACATGTACAAACCCGACACCAAACTACAGCGCTACCCCGACTTGGGCCTGATCGTGATCGACACCCAGCGTCCGGTGCATTATTATGCCCTCTTCAGCCGCACCATTGGATTTGACATCGTGCTGAGCTGCTACGAAGGCAACCGCTACGAACTGGAGTACAAGTATACCACCTGGGTTGATTTCGCCACCAGGCCCACACTCCCTCGCATAAGCTTGAAGCCACTAGCCGAGCAACTGAATGCCCTGGAAACCTCCGACTATACCTGGACGGCCGACAATTTAACAGAAACCGGACCGCTGCTGCGCCTCGAAGGGAAGGACCTCTCGCGTACAGAACGCTACGATCATCCAACCACCCGCGAGATTTACACCTCGTCTATACCTGCCAGTCAAGTGCAGCAAGTGGTGGTGGATTATTTCCGGGAGAAGTACGCAGGTATAACCCCGAAGCACTACTGGGCCTGGGAGGAGGTAAAAGGGCTGAACAGTGAGATCGGTAGATAGTGTAGGAGCTATGCTCAGAGTTTGTTTCCTAGATCCGTTTCATACATTTTTTGTTATCCTAAAAGGATCGTGTTAAAGAGGGGGCTTACCCCCTCAAATAGCAGCAGCTCAACCTCCCGGGCTAGGGACCAATGTCGTTAACCTAAGGAATTGCTCTTCCGGATTGATCAATCCGAATCGGCTTTAAGACTGTCCCTTTGAGAGGACAGTGCTGATTAATAGGAAACCCCTGCAGTGGCTTTATGGAGAACATTTGGCTGGTTTCAAAAAGAACCCTCATTGGAGGTATAATGGGGTGATAGGGATTTTGCCGGAGGTGATGGAGGTCATTTTTATTATCGGGATTAAAGCACATTTTTGCTTCGATACGTATACATAGTAAATCTTTGATATAGATGCCTTGCGCAACCACCAGACACCATGAAAAAAATCCTTTGTCCAACCGACTTTTCTAAAACAGCTGCCAAAGCCCTGGATTACGCTGTACTGATCGCCCGCCAGTCCGGAGGCCACCTAACCCTACTGCATGTTGTACACCTACCGATTGTCGATACTTCTGAAACCGCCCTGGTGGCCAGCGAACTGCTGGGTGAGCAGATGCGGGATGCCGAAGAAAGACTGGTGAACCTCTGCCGTGAAATAGAGGAACGCCACGGGGCGAACCGGGGCGGGGGATTCACCTGCGACTACATCTTGAAGGAAGCGCTTCTCACCGATATAACAGAGCACCTCACCAAAACCAGCGGCTACGACCTGATTGTGATGGGCACGACAGGCGGCGGCAATGCCCTGGAAGAACTGCTGATCGGCAGCAACGCCGAAGCGGTAATGGAGCAGGTGAAATGCCCGGTGCTTTCCATACCTTCTACCTCAGAGTATCCGCGCATCAATAAGATCGTTTATGCCTCTGACTATGCGCAGGATGATATTGCCACTTTGCGTGAAGTGCTGGATTTTGCCAGTATGTTCGGGGCCAGCGTAGATGTGGTGCATGTAAATAAAGAAGGGCGCACGAGCAGCGATAAAAAAGGACGTTTTGTGCAGGAGATGGAAGCGGCATTCCCGGGCGCACCAATCCATTTTGAAGAAGTGGTGAGCAAGCACCGTGCTGACGGTATAAAAGAGTACTACGACGCTTCCGGAGCCGACATGGTAGCGGTGCTGCGGCGTGAAAAAGGTTTTCTGCGGGAGCTCTTCTCACAAAGCCTGGCCGAGAAAATGACCTACCAGGCAGAAGTGCCGCTACTGGTGCTAAAAGGCAGGCGATAGGTATAGAACAGAACAGCCATAAAAAATGCGGCAGTTTTCTCAATAGCTGCCGAATTTTTTATGTTCTGAAGTCAGTTTATTATTTGTCTCCAAGCCCTGTTTCCATGCGCACGGCACTTTCATCAAATACGTAAGCCAGGTCGGCGCTGCAGGTTTCGCAATTGTAGCGGTCAAAGGCCTCCACGGCACGTGGCAGCGTCAGGTTGCGGAAAGTACTCGCGCAGCTCACCAGTACCGGGCAGTCATGCTTCTGGTGAAAAAGGTCATCCGTTGGGTCCATACAAATGTATACACGCTTTTTCTCCACCCCCTTAAAGGAGTAGTTTTCAGGCTTTGGTCGGGGAGTCCGCTGTGTCGTGTCAGCAACTGCAGTTGTCTCCTGTGTTTCGGTTTGTTCTGTTTGTGCGTTGTCGGGTGACTGGCAGGCAGCCATAGAGATGAGCAGGCCAAACATACCTGCCAGGGTCTTTTTAAACATATAAGTGATGTGTTGAATAGAATGCGAAACCAAAATAGGAGGAATTATTTAGGGCTGCAAGTTTTATCGGCCCGTCGGTTGTGCTGGCGGATCGCCTCGGCTTCTGTCACTGTCAGCACCTGCTCTTTGCAACGCTTCAGCACGGAGCAGTCCTTGCTATAGTGATACACAGCCGAGCCGGAGCTGTCGCAGAGGTATACCTGTCGTTTTGTGGCCCCGGCAGGTATAGCGGCTTTGCTGTTGTCTACAGGCTCGGGTTTCTGCTTGCGGAAATCCCAGGGGGCTAACGGATTGGGGTCTTGCCAGAGGCCTCTTTTAAAGCGTCGGGCATCGGCCTCCAGGTTGGCCAGTGTTTTGTCTTTGGAATAGGCGGTATAGTGCCAGGCAAAACCTTCGCGCACCAGTTCCTCATTCAGGTTGCGGCCATCAGGCAGTATGATCGTGCCCACGGTGCGGCCATAGCGGTCTTTGTTGTGCTCAATCAGGCGCACGTTTTTACCGAAGGCCAGGTCGGAGGCAAATTGCTTCGCTCGCTGTCCGTAAGCCTGGTTCTTCTCAGGTGTATCAACTCCCAGTAAACGTACCGTGATGGTCTGCCCGTTACGCAGCAGCTCAAAGGTATCACCGTCTTTTACACCGACTACACGGTCACCAGGTATAGCAGGTGTTTCGTCATCAGGCGTGGCCCTGGTGTTGTCAGGTGGAACCACAACCGGCCTCTCCGGTTCATCGGATTGGGTCGTAGAGGTGGGCTCCACAGGATGCTCAATGGCCCCACGGCGCTGGCGAAATTCTTCGCGTGCTTTTTCGTTGTCCTGCTTGCAGCCGGGGGCAACCAGCAGACTGGTGAGTGAGAGCAGGTATAAGATGAGCTTGTTCATGGGGCAAAGGTGCTGCTATTCTCCTTTTACCGCAAACAGAAGTATTTGTTTTTATTACCTGCGGCTGCAAAAAAAGGCTGTCTCCTGTCAGAAGCAGCCTGCACGAAGTTTTCCTATAAAAGCACTAGGCTAATTGCAGCTGTTCGGCTGTTTTTTCTTCCGTCTCTTCTGGGCTAGGTGGCGTGTTGATTTCGTCTTCGTCTTCCTCTGCTTTCACAGTGTGGGGTAGGGTAAACAGGAAAGTACTGCCCTTGCCCGGCATACTTTCTACCCAGATCGAGCCGCCATTGTGCTCCACAAAGTCTTTGCATAGCGCCAGGCCCAATCCGCTCCCTTTTTCGTTAGCGGTGCCCCGGCTGGAGTAGCTGCTGCCTCCAAACAGTTTCTTCTGCACTTCCTGTGTAATGCCTATACCGGTGTCTTTCACCGATACCAGCACGAAGTCATTTTTCAGCTTCGCAGTAAGTGTCACGGTATCACCGGCCTTACAGAACTTGATGCCATTGGAGATCAGGTTTCGCAGCACCAGGCGAACCATTTCCTTGTCGGCGCAGCCTGTCAGGTTGGGATCGATCTTGTTTTCCAGCACAATATCTTTGCTGCTGGCGACTGGCTGTAACAAGCGGATGTTCTCGTCCGCCAACTCCCGCAAAGGCAGCGGCTTGGGATCAGCCTCGAAGCCCTCCATCTGTGCCCTGGCCCAATCAAAAAGGTTGTCAAGCATCCACAGCACATTTTGCTGCCCTTTCACCAAGCTGTTGAAAAGCCCCTCCTGCTTATCGGCGGGAACTTTGCCCATGGCCATTACATGCAGCAGTCCCTTGAGCGCCACCAGCGGGCCACGCAGGTCGTGCGCGATTACGGAAAAGAGTTTGTCTTTGATGGTGTTAAGCTGGGTGAGTTTTTCCTTCTGAATATTGAGCTGCTGGGCCTGCTCCGTCAGGGCTTTCTGATGCTGGTTCAGTGCCTCGTTCTTATGCATGATCAGCTCATTCTTTTGAGTGAGCAGTTTGTTGATGCGACTCTGGTGCTGCTTCCCCTGAAGAACACATAGGCCATGGCGCATACCAACAGCAGCAGGGCAACAGTGAAGTACTGCACGATGCTGCGCTGTTCCAGCTTGCGCAGGTTCAGCTCCTGCTCTGCCCGCAGGAGCAGGTTTTCCTTGTCCTTCTGGGCTGTTTCGTATTTCACGCGTTCCTGTGCGATGCGGTCTGCCGCCCGTTCGTTGTGCAGGCTATCGTTATAAGCCATGTGCAAAGTCAGGTAATGGTGTGCCATCTCGTAATTGCCCATGGCTGCGTATATGCGGTCCAGAATGGCTGCGTTCTCCTTCAGCACATACTTGCCCTCGTAGGCTTTGGCAAGCTCCATGCTGGCTAAGGCGTTGTCGAGTGCTTTCTCGTATTTACCTGCCTTGAGATACGATTCGGCCTTGCCCCGCAACACATACACCTCGTCGTGCGGACTACCCAGGTTATTGGCGATCTGGTGCGCCTTGTTGAAATAGGTGAGAGCCGTCTGGTAATCGTTCTTGCCATTGTAGGCTTCCCCGATATTGATCAGCGAAATCAGAATTCCCTGCTTATCGTCCAGGCCTTCCTGAATCGGGAGTGCTTCGCGGTAATAGACCAGCGCCAGGTCATACTTTCCCTGGTCCAGGTATACGCCGCCTATATTGCTCAGGGCACTGCTCATGCGCAGTGTGTCCTGTGCCGTGGTGGCAAGTGAGAGTGACTTTTTGTAGAGCGGAAGCGCTTCTTTGTGGTTGTGCTGGTCGGCATACACGTTGCCGATGTTGTTATAGCTGGCACTCAGGTCAGAGGGGTCACCCAACTTCTCGCGGATGCGAAGCGCCATGTAATAAAACTGAACAGCCTTGTCGATATCGCCGAGCAGGTAGTGGCCTGAGCCGGTTTCATTATAGGCCTGTGCCAGCAGTTTGTCGTCGCCTGCCTTCTGGGCCAGTGCTACTGCCTTGTTGCCGTAGGAAATGGTGGTTTTCGGGTTGATGCTTTTGTGCACCTTGCTCAGTTCGCAGTACAGCTCTATCTTCCGGGTCACATCTTCAGTCTGGTCCAATTCAGTTTTCAGATCCTGTATCAGGATCTTTTGCTGTGGCTGCGTAAGACTTATAAGTAGGAATAGACGAGTCAGGAATAGTAGAAGCATAGGTACCTCTCTACAGTTACAATTACCGTAATAAATTCAGTATTAGTGAGCAATATAAGGATTTAATGTTTACAAATGCTAATCTGAATCCGGGAATATAAAGGCACTTTAGAAAAATGCAATTAGCTTTTAAACGAAGTGCTGCTACTCGCCACAGGAGGGTGCAACTGCCTGTTTCAGGCAATTGTAATCCTATGTTATGAAAAGCTGCTGAAAAGCAAAATCAGCTGACCACGTGCACCGTACTCACTCCGCCCGGCTTTTTGGTAACCACGATTTGGGTATTGATGCGCTCTTTCAGTGCCTCCACGTGCGAGATGATCCCGATCGTTTTGCCGGCGGCATGCAGGTTGTCCAGCGTCGTGATGGCAGCCTCAAGCGTGTCAGCATCAAGCGTGCCAAAGCCCTCGTCGATGAAGAGGGAGTTGATCTGGGTCCGGCGACCGGCCAGGTCAGAAAGGCCAAGGGCCAATGCGAGACTTACCAGGAAGCTTTCGCCCCCGGAGAGGGTGTTCATCGGTCGCACCGCCTCTGCCTGGTAGGTGTCCACGATCTGCAGCGCCAGATCCTCGTCCGGTGACTTGAGAATACGGTATCGGTCGTTGAGCTTGAGCAGGTGCCGATTGGCCAGCTCTACCAGGCGGGCCAGCGTGAGCCCCTGCGCGAAGCGGCTGAACCTGGAGCCATCGGCAGATCCAATGAGGTCAGCCAGCTGGCTCCAGCGGTGGCATACCTGTTGCTGTGTTTTCAGCTGCTCGGCCAGCTCTCTGTTCTTTTCGCGTTGCCGGGTGTCCTGCTCCAGGATTTGCTGATGCCGTGCCCGCTGCGAGATCAGCTCCCGTTGCAGGGCTGTTTTCTTTTGCTGCTGCTCTTGCAAGTCTGCTATGCCTTCGTCTGCCAGCTGTTTTTGCTGAAGCTGCTCCAGTTCCTGCTGTACGTCGCTCAGGCTTTTGCGGAGCTCGGTCAGGTGCTTTTCGGTCTGCGCCTTCTGGTTGGCCAGGCGGTCGGCTTCGTCACGGTGCAGCAGCATCTGGCTCAGGGCTTCGATCGTTTCAATGCCTTTCTGGTGCAGTACGTGCAACAAGCCCTGTCGCAGCTCTTCCAGCACCGAACTGCTCTGCTGATGTTTTTGGTGGCATTCCGTTTGGCGGGCACGTGCTTCCTGCAGCTCCTGCTGTTTCTGCAGTTGGCTGCGACGTGCCTCTTCCGCCTGTCTGGACCTGGCACTCAGCTCCTCATTCGCCAGTCTGCGCTCTTTGTCCGGGTCTTTGTCGCCAAACAGGGTATAGCGCTCGTGCTTGAGTTTGGTCAGTTGTTCGTGCTCTTCTTTCAGGTGCTGTCTGCGCTCTTCCAGCTCTTTTAGCTTCTGCGTTTCGTTTGTCCTGAGGTTCTTCACCAACTGCTGCAGCTCAATGTAACGTTCCCGCATACCCTCCAGCGCCTGCTGCTTCCGGGTATAGGAAATTGATTGCTGCTCTAAAGTCTGCAGGAGGTTGTGGCGCTCCTCTGCTTTGTAAACTAAGCCAAACGTGGCTGCAAAGGATTCGGCCGTTTCAGTGTGCGCCTGTTGTTGCTCCTGCTCATCAGCCAGGTTTGCCTGCAGTTTCTGGAGCTGTGTGCTGAGGAGTTTGTCAGAGGCCTGCAGCTGGTTCAAGGCCGACTGGGCCTGCACCTGTGCTTCGCGTACTTGCTGCAGCTGTTGGTTTATACCTTCCAGCTCACGGCTCAGCGCCCGGGCCTGCGCCAGCTGCTGCTGCAATGCCGTGTCGGTTTCCTGCTGGGTGTACAGCAGTTGCGCTAACTGGTCTACATTGCCTATGCTCATTTCTTGCGGCATACCTTCGGCTACTTGCGCAAAGGTATGGCATAGTCGCTGCAAGCCTGTTTCAGCTTCAGTTTTGGCTGCCTGCTCCAATTGTTGCTTTTGCTCCAGGGAGCTGAGTTGTATCTGTAGCTGCTGCAGGTGTTGCTCCAATTCTTTTACCAGTTCCTGCTGCTTGTCACGCTTCTGCACTTCTTCGGGCAGGTCAAAGGTATAGCCGTCCTCGGCGAAAGGGTGATGCGTTGAGCCACACAGCGGGCATGGTTCGTCCTGCGCCAGGGTATGGCGGGCTTCCTCGTACTGCTGAATCTGCTGCTGTAGCTGCACGAGTTTCTGGAGTGCCTGCAGGTGCTCGCTTGCCTGGCTATACCTGTTTTTGTGTTCCTGAAGGGTGATTTCTGCTTCTTTGTACTGCTGCTTTAGCTGCGTCAGCTGCTCGTTGCTGAGCTGGAGCTTCTGCTGTTGCAGGGTATGCTGCTGCGCCAGTTCATGCAGACGCTCAAAGCGGGCCAGCAAAGCAGGCTGGGACTGCGCTGCCTGCTCCAGTTCTTCCAGGCTTTTTGAGGCCATTATACCTTGCAGGGCGCTTAACTTTTCCCCTTTCTGCTGCTGCAGTTGATCGTGTAAGGCTTGCTGTTTTGTCTGCTGTTCCTGCAGCTCAGTGAGTTGTTTGGCTTCTAGGGTTTGTTGCTGGCTCAGTTCCTGCTGCTCCTGCTGGTGCCGCCGGATGCGTTGTTCTACCTCCTGCAGATCGCGCAACGTGGCTTTGAACTCAGGTAGATGCTCTTTCAGGTTCTGCAGCTTGGCGTTTTGTTCCAGCCAGGTTTTTATACCTGTTGCCTCCTGGGTGAGTTTTTCCAGTTCAGTTTGCCTGGCCTGTAGTTGGGCCTGCTCCTGTTGCAGTTGCTGCTCAAAAGTGACGTAGCTGTTCTTATCCTTGGCGTAAGCATCACGGATGCTGTTGAGCTGATGGTCAAGACGAACTACCTGCGTCAGCACAGGGTCCAGCTTCTGGATGACTTCCTCCTGTAGCTCAAAGGCTTTTGTGGCTTCTATCGCGATTTTTCCGGCTGCCTCGAGTTCGGCCTCCAGTGCAGGCACCCGTTTTTGCAGGGTCTGCAGCTGCTCCTGTGTTTCGAGCACCTTGCTATTGGTACTCCGGATCTCGGCTAGTTCACCTACAAACTGATGGGCCTGCTGGTGTTGCTCGAGCTTTACAAAGTCAGGTTGTAGCTGCTGGAGTTTCTGCACCTGCACCTCCAGAGCTTGCTGGTGCTGTTGCTGCCGTGTTTGCAATTGCGCCACCTGCTGCAGCCACTGCACTTTTGCCTGCAGCGTTTCCAGTTCTTTTTGCAGTGCTCCTTCCTGTGCCGACAGTTCCTGAATGCTCTCTTCGTAACCTGCACGCTGCTCTTCGGGCAGTAACTGGGTATGCTGGAGCAGTTGCTCCAGGCTTTCGTATTTCAGTCGTTCCTGCTTGGCCTTTTCAAACGCAAACTTCGAGATGTCGGAGTAAATGCCGGTGTCGGTGATCTTTTCCAATAGACTGCTGCGCTCGTTCGGGTTTGCTTTGAGGAAGCGGGCAAAGTCTCCCTGCGACAGCATGACGGAACGCAGAAACTGGCTGTAGTCAAGTCCGCAGATATCGGCCACCATGGCGGGCACTTCGCTCGGTTTCAGATCCAGCAGTTCGTCTTTGTCGAAATCGTACAGTTCCATGTGCACAGGCTGTATCTTGCCATCCGCCTTGCCCCGGCTGCGACGGAGGTGCCACTTGGAGCGGTATATCTTGCCGGCAGCCTCAAACTCCACCTCCGAATAGCACTCCGCCGTGTGGCGTGTCATCAGCTCCAGCGGACGCTCGTTGCTGTGTCGGTGCGCCAATCCATAAAGCCCCACCGTGATCGCATCCAAGATAGTCGTCTTGCCCGCCCCGGTCGGACCGGTAATGGCAAACAGACCCGCATCAGCCAAGGGGCTCTGGTCGAAGCGGATCACGTGCTCACCCTTGAGCGAGTTCAGGTTCAGGAAGCGGACGGCGAGGATTTTCATGGGGATAATGACTTTGGTAATTGCAATTAAAAGTAGGGCTTGGATTTGTTGTGAACTTCCAGGGAGAAGCTACACCTCTTCCTGTCGCATTAACTCCAGCAGCTCCGCAAAAGTGTTTCGGAGCTCGGTATGGTCGCTCTCTGGAAAGGCGCTTTCGCAGCGCTTCAGAAACACGTCTTTCTCGCTTAAAGTATGCAGGTCCACTTCTTCACGGACTTCCTGCTCCAGGGTTTTTCGGGCAGTCTTGATGATGGGCGGACGGTGGATCAGCAGGTGCAGCTCGGCGCTTTTCAGTTGCAGCACTTCTTCCAGTTGCTGGTTCAGGTCAGGTATAGGGGCATCTAATTCAACCTGTAATTCGGCCCAGGCAGGTAAGTTGTAGCCGCTGTTATCGTATACAGCAATTTTCTGTTTTACTTCTTCGAGCTCTCCTTTAAAACGCACCAATTTGCGGCAGACAGGTATAGCGATCTCTTTCAGGTCGGTAAGTTTTCCGCCTTCAAAGTCGAGCACATAGACAACTTTCTTGTCCGTTACTTCACTGAAGCTAAGCTGTATAGGGGAGCCGGAGTAGCGGATGTGGTGCGCCTTGTTGACCTGCTGCGGACGGTGCAGGTGACCGAGGGCCACATATTCAAACTCTTTCGGGAATTGGTCTGCCCCGATCTGGCCGAGGTTGCCCACGTGGATCTCCTTTTCGCTGTCGGAGGCGGAGCCGCCGGCGGCAAACAAATGGCCCATCGCTACTACTGGTATACCTTGCGCTTTGTAAGGCTGTACATGCGGCACAAAGGCGGCGTAATGAGCAGCTATACCTTGCTTGATGCGCTGTTCCCGCTCCTCGTAGCTTTCACCGGGTACGGAAAGGCGCACGTCGCGGTCACGCAGGAAAGGTACGGCACACACAGCCAGCTCCAGTTGACCGTTTTCGTCCCGCAGCTCGATCAGTTCATCCAGCAGATCAGCAGTAGCGCCGCCTATCACTTTTATGTTAAAGCAGTCGAGGAGTTCTTTGGGTGCATTGAGCGTGGAAACAGAATCATGGTTGCCACCTGTGATAATGATATGGCGGCAGCAGGTTGCGCATACCCTGGTCAGGAAGTTGTAGTATTGGCGCAGGGCTGTGTTGGAGGGAGTACCCGTGTCAAACACATCGCCGGCCATTAGGAGCACCTCAACCTTTTCGGCTTCAATGGTTTGCAGGAGCCAGTCCAGGAAATGCTGGTGTTCTTCGGTACGTTCGAGGTTAACGAGTCGCTGGCCGAGGTGCCAGTCTGAAGTGTGTAGTACGCGCATATCCCTATTCCTTTCTCCTTTGCACCACAAGTTACATTAAGGTATACCTATACTGCAAGTTTGGGATATAATTTTTTCCGGATCAGGTATAGCGGTTTTTCTATATAAAACGGGTTTAGCAAATGAAGGGAAAGTAAAGCAATCTGGTCAAAAGGAAAGTAAGGGTTATAAAGCTGGTCAATCCCGGATACTTAAAGAGAGGGTAGAACGAGGGAATAACAGTTAGTTAGCAGACCAAAATGCAGGAAACCAGGTATAGCTGAAGCGGCCTTATTCGTTGATCCAAGCCAGTGCATCCTTCTGGCTGGAGAAGTTCTTGAATAAAAACTGGTTTATGTTCTGAGCCTCCGCACGGGTGGCGACAGCTTCGAGAGCTAACTTGGCGAACAGGCTGCTTGGCAGCACTCTGGCCAATTTTTGAAGCCGGGTCTGAGAAAGCAGTTCGTAAAAGGTGGTGGACATCCACTCTTTTGTAGGGGCATCCAACATGGTCAGGCGCTCCGCATTGGCCACTGCTCTGGTGATTCCTGTATCGCGAAGGGCTTCATAAAGTTTAGTGCCTCCCGCAATCATCTCGTCTTTGTTCACAGCCCGTTGCCACTCTGCCAGCAACAGATTATTCTCCTTATCAATCTCTATCTTATAGAAATCAGAAGAATATAATGTCTGGAATGGAAATGGTTTTAGCAGCATCGAATCAGATAAATCATGTAAAGATACGCATAAATGCTAGGTGACGTTCATGCTGCTGTACCACATGCATAAAATAATTACTCTTTTATTGGCAGACCAGCGGCTTTCAGGTCCGAATAGCCCCCTATGTTATAAACGTTCTTAAAGCCGGCTTCTTCCATGAGTTTGGCTGCTTTGCCGCTTCGGTTGCCGCTGGCGCAGTACATGTAGTAGGTTTTGTCCTTGTCCCAGTTCTGCATTTGTTTTTCAAACTCCCCGCTCAGGAAGTCGGCGTGCTGTGTTTTTTCGAGGTGTCCTGCTTCAAACTCAGCAGGAGTGCGCACATCAACCAGCACAACTTCTTGGTTGTCGATCTTTTCATGGTGCTCTTTGTATTCGGTGGCCGAAATGGTTTTTACTATGCCGTCGCTCTGTTGTGGGCTGGTACAGCTCATCAGGCTGGTGGCTAATAAGGTTATTAAGAATAGTTTCATAAGGATGATGGATTAACCTGTGTTATAATAAACGAAAGTGAGCAGTTTTTGGTACTCCTACACATTCTGTTTCCAAATCAGAAAGTAATTATATGAAAATAATTTCATTTCTGAATACTGAGCTTATTGCGTGGACTTGCAGCCTTTGATGCACTCAATGATATTGGAAATGCTAGAGTCGGTGAGAAAATAAAACACATTCTTGCCCTGGCGGCGGGTTTCCACAAGTCCTTTGTCACGCATATTGGTGAGGTGATGGGAGAGTAACGACTGTTCGATTTCCAGTACTTCCTGCAGCTGGCTCACGGTGAGCTGCTCCTCCTGCTCCAGCAAGTCAATAATACTGATGCGCACCGGGTGTGCTACGCATTTCAGGACATAGGCTGTTCGCTCCAGTTTTTTCTTATCTACCCTTACTTTAAGGTCGGTCATTTAAGTTCAAATAATAGGTAATTGGAATACATGATCATTTATTCATGTATAAAATTTAATACAATTTTAACCTGCATTAGGTTCCGGCTGTAAAATAGAAAAGCCGGCACAAGGGCCGGCTTTTCCATAGCACAAAATAAAACGTGTCAGTATTAGTTGGCGTGTACGCTGCCGCCCGCAAAGGAGCTCACATCCACACCCAATCCCTGCGCTATACCCAGTCCAAGACCGATGTCGGCGCGGAAGAAGTGACACAGCTGACGGTTTATAATCTCTGCCCGCTTCGGTCCGTCTATACCTTGCATGGCTCCCACGATGTTGCTGATGGTGTTTTTCTTCTCTTCCGGCGTCATCAAACGGAACAGATCGCCCGGCTGAGTATAATGGTCGTTCTCGCCTTCGGCGTTGCGGTCGTACCAGTCGGCCACTACGTTAGTGCCCAGGTTCTGGGCCGGCTCCTTGTAGCTCTGGTCTGCCTTGATGTTATCGAAAGAGTTCGGGAAGTAGTTCGGGGCGCTGCCACCGTTGCCGTCCACCCGCATGGCGCCGTCGCGCTGGTAGTTGTTCACTGCAAACGGACAACGGTTCACCGGTATCTGCTCGTAGTTCGCGCCGATGCGGTAGCGGTGTGCATCCGGGTAAGATAGGATACGACCCTGCAGCATGCGGTCAGGCGAGAAGCCGATACCGTCCACGAGGTGCGCTGGTGCGAAAGCAGCCTGTTCTACGTGCGCGAAATAGTTGTCTGGGTTTTCGTTCAGCTCGAGCACACCCACATCGATCAGCGGATAGTCCTTCTGTGACCACACCTTGGTCAGGTCAAACGGATTCCACTTGTAGGTAGCGGCTTCAGCCTCCGGCATGATCTGTACTTTCAGAGCCCAGCGCGGGAAGTCACCGCGGTCAATGGCCTCCACCAGGTCGCGCTGCGCCTGGTCAGGGTCCATTCCTTTCATGACAGTGGCTTCGGAGTCAGTGAAGTTTTGGATGCCCTGTAGCGTCTTGAAGTGGAATTTCACGAAGAAGCGCTCGTTTTCTTTGTTGATGAACGAGAAGGTATGGCTGCCGAAGCCGTGCATGTGGCGGTAGGAAAATGGCGTACCACGGTCGCTCATCAGGATCACCACCTGGTGCAGACTCTCGGGGTTCAGTGACCAGAAATCCCACATCATGGTTGCGCTCTTGGTATTGGTGCGCGGATCACGCTTCTGGGTATGGATAAAGTCCGGGAATTTCTTCGGGTCTTTGATGAAGAACACCGGGGTGTTGTTGCCCACGAGGTCCCAGTTGCCGTCTTCGGTATAGAACTTCACGGCAAAGCCACGCGGGTCACGCTCAGAGTCGGCGCTGCCTTTTTCGCCACCTACCGTGGAGAAGCGCAGGAAGACACGGGTCTTTTTGCCGATCTCGCTGAAAAGCTTGGCTTTGGTGTATTTGGTGATGTCGTGTGTAACGGTGAAGGTGCCGTAAGCACCGGAGCCTTTGGCATGCACGACACGCTCAGGTATACGCTCGCGGTTGAAGTGCGCCAGCTTTTCGTGCAGAATAAAGTCTTCGAGCAGGATCGGGCCGCGCGGACCGGCTGTCATGCTGTTTTCGTGCTCGTAATAAGGTTTGCCAGAGGCAGTGGTCAGTTTCTGATATGGATTCTCGTTGCTCATATAGGTAAGGGTTTTTGAGATTTCTGCTGAATTGATACCTCAAAAGTATAGCCCTACGCTATATAGTTCAAATCGATTAATTTTATGATGTGATAGAATATGTTTATAAAGTGGGTTTGTTAGCCTAAACCGTAGATAATTGCCAGCGATGAAGTCGAAATAATTAACCACAGGATCACTCCCTGCCAGAAGGGCTTTGGACTAATGGCTCTTAATGCGGTCAAACTGATGTTGGCACCAATCAAAAACAGACTGAGCAGTAACCCTTTCTTTGCCAGCATAACGATAGAAGGAGAAACAACCTCCATGGCTGGTATAAACGTGCTGATCACGGATGCCAGCACAAAAAGCAGAATGAATGCCGGGATACTCAGCTTCTTTTTCCCATCCTTGAACATCAGGCTGGAGAGCAGGACCAGCGGAACGATCCACAGCGCCCGGGTTAGTTTGAGGGTGGTGGCGATCTGCAAAGCTTCGTCGCCGAAGCGGGTGGCGGCACCTACCACTGAACTGGTATCGTGAATGGCAATGGCCGCCCAGATGCCGAACTGTTCCTGAGACAACCCAAGTGCCTGGCCGATGGGTGGGAAAACGAAAAGCGCAACGGCATTGAGCACAAATACGATCCCCAGCGCTACCGATATTTCCTGATCGTTGGCCTTGATAGCTGGTGCCACCGCCGCAATGGCGCTGCCTCCGCAGATGGCCGTGCCCGATGAAACCAGGTGCGTAAGACGGGGAGGGGTATAGAACAGTTTTCCCAGCAGCAGACCGATGACCATAGTGGCAGCCAGCGAAAACAAGGTATAGACGATACCGATCAAACCGGTTTCAGCCACCTGATACAAGTCGATGCCGAAGCCTAAGCCTACCACCGCAGCCTGCAACAGGTACTTTGAAATTTTGCCGGTATACGCCTTAAACGGATTGCCCAGCAGCAGACCAACCACCAAACCAGCCGCCAGTGCCATCGCCGAGTTGAGCAGCGACGTGAACAGGATCAGGAGTGCAAGTGAGATGAAGATCGTTTTCTGGAGCAGGGTAGAAGTCAGCGGGAAAAGTTTGGGCATGCTTGTAGCGGCGTTTGGCTTATCGCAGACAAATCTACGCTTCTTTCCAATTTAAGTATGTGACTTTTGTCGCATAACTAAAAAGCCTCGCCGATCATCACATAGAAATTCATGCCTTCGCGCCCATACCCGATTTCTGCCCGGATGTTGAGCTTTTGCTCCGGGTTAAGGGCGTAGCGCAATCCTGAGCCGATGGAGTATTTCAATGTAGAGAAACTGACGTCTTTCGGTTTGTCGAACACATCGCCTACACCTGCAAAGGCCGCCATGCCGAAGCGCCAGAACAGTGGGAAACGGTACTCCAGCTGCGTGCCTGCAAAGTTGTCTTCGAGGAAGCGGTTTTTAGCATAGCCTCTCAGGATGCGGTCGCCGCCGGCCATGGCCATACGCATGACAGGTATGTCGCCATTATTTAAGTTGAAACTCATGTTGTGGGCGAGAATGTGATTCGGCTTCAGCTGGAAATATTTGCGGAAGTCGAAGTTGAAATTACTGTAGCCGAAGTCCCCGCCGAAGGTACTGCCAAAGCGGTAGCCGGACATCTCGAGGTAAGTACCGCTACTGGCAAAGGCCACGTTATCGCGACTGTCGAGCAGGAAGACCAGTCCCATACCGCTGTTCAGGCCACCCTGATAGCCGGGAATCTGTTGCGTGAGCAGTTGGCTCTCGCGGTCTTGGTTGATGGGATTGAGCTGCAGGTCGTAATAATTGGCAATCTGAAAATCCGGACCCAGGAAAGTTCTTGCTCCAACCTTCTTTAAAGCTGCCAGTCGGGCACTTACATAATCGTATTCATAGATCTCCTCGTCTGACAACGGGGTGTCGTTGCCGATGCCATAAAAGCGGTCGGTGTATACCCGGTGTCGCAGTTCGCCACGCAGCAGGTACTTTTCGTCGCGCGTGAAGATGGTCCAGTCCAGCAGCTGGTCGGTTTGCTTGCGCAAGGTATAGTCCGCAATAAGACGCACCTGTGAGAGGCGGGTATAGCCTTCGTCTTCACTGTTCTTCAGTTTGAAAAAGCCGAGCAGCGCTGCTCCAAATCCTAGTCGTGTGTCGGGGGTATAGTAGAGCACGGGTATAGGTATAAGCCCCCGTGTCTTCTCAGCCTTCGGAGGCATGGTGTCAGGTATAGCGTCGGCGGGTTGGTCCTGCGCCATTGCACGGTTAGTTGCGCCCAATAGCAAACAAAGTCCCAGCAAGCAGCTGGCAATTGCATGTCGTTTCATAAAACCAGCAAGGTATAAGGTGAGGGGCGGGTTCTGTGTTATAACAGGTATAAATCAGGACTTTGCCTGTAGAAATGTAATGAAGTTTAAGGGATTTTTGCTAGTAGAGTGAGGGATTTTTTTGCCTGTCCGGCGGAGGGAGGTTGTGTTGCAGGTATAGCTGGTATGGAGGGAGCGTACACGCTCGACCACTTGTGAATTTTGCCCTCGCTCGCGTCCCGCGAGTGTGAGGTATAAGGAGGCCTCTGGCCGCTGGGGAGTCTTGGTGTTGCGGCGGCGGCTGGCTAGGTATAGCATCCTGAGTTGTTTCATAGCTTGCCCTGGCCGGGCGGGCCTTACTTTTTGTCTTGACACAAATCGAGGGCCCCTACCCCCACTCGCTGAACGCTCAAACAGTGGAGTGTCAAAGGGCGCACCTAGCCAAAGCGATTTGTTTTATAGCTACCGTGCAAGTTAGTCTTGCTATACCTGCCAGTGGTGCGTGCTGCTACAGAAACTACAGCGCCTATACCTATGGAGATGCAGTAGCCAAAAAGTCTCCCTTTGAAAGGGGCAGGGGGATGACAATCGTGCACAGCTCCTTCCCCTGTTTTGTGGATAGGGGCCCTCTTTAATCCTGATCCTAAAAAGCTTCCCCAATCATCAGGTACACATTAAACCCTTCTCGGCCATACCCTATATCTAGTCTCGAATTGAGTTTTTGTTCAGGCCTGATCGCGTACCTCAAACCTGTGCCGATAGAGTATTTGATCGTTGAAAGGCTAATGTCTTCCGGTTTGTCGAACACGTCGCCTATACCTGCGAAAGCGGCCGCTCCCAGTCGCCAGAAGAGTGGGAAGCGGTACTCCACCTGCGAGCCTACAAAATGGTCGTCGTGGAAGCGGTTGCGGGCGTAGCCTCTAAGTAACTTGTCGCCGCCGGCAGTGGCCAGGCGCTGTACCGGTACGTCACCCTCGTTTAGGCGCAGCATGGTGTTAGTGGCCAGTACGCGGTCCTTGCCCAGTCCATAGTAGCGGTTAAATTCCAGGTTGAAGTTGTTGTAGCGGAAGTCGCTGCCAAAAGTCTTGCCGAAGTGATAGCCTGTAGATTTCCAGGTAAAAACCTTTGCTCGGATAGGCCGTGCTGTTGCGGTGGTCAATCAGGAAGATGGCACCCAAACCCACATTGCGGCCCGTCTTGTAGCCGGGAATCTGTTGAGAGAGCAGCTGACTGCCTTCTTCCAGTTCCACATCATAATACTCCGTGAATTGCAGGTCTGGCCCCAGGAAGCTGCGAAAACCTACGTTCTTAAGCACCGCAATTTTGGCGCTAATCATGTCATAGTCATACAGCTCGCGATCCTCTTCACGCGTGTCGTTGCCGATGCCGTAGAAGCGGTCGGTGTAAATGCGATGCCTGAGCTCACCGCGCAGCATCAGGCGCTCTTCCCGTGTGAAGATGTTCCAATACAGCCACTGGTCCGTCTGCTTGTTCAGGGTATAATCCACCACCAGTCGGGCCAGCGAAAGACGGGTATAGGTGGTGTCGGTATAGCTGCGGAGGCGGAAGTAACCCAATAGTGAGGCTCCAAAGCCAAGACGTGTGTCCGGGGTATAATAGATGACAGGCGCAGGTATAAGCCCTTTAACGCTGCGTCGTTCCGGCTCCGGCGGATTCGAGGTTTTTTCTTCGGTGGTTTGCTCCTGCGCCAGGGCAGGTATAGGATTTAGCAGTGTGAATAAAAACAGCGGGAGAATGAAGTATAGGTATAAGCGCATGCAGGCCTTGGTTCAATAGGGTTCAAAATATTAGGAGTACATACGTAAAGTACTCTTTCGGGTATAAACCAAATAAGAACAGTCTTGTTTTGTTAATGTCTATACATTGAAATAGATCTATTTGTGGTGATTGTGAATATTTTAACAGCTTTGCGCGTGGAATTTTAGACGGAAGATGGCTATATTGTGTGTTTAAATCTAAACTACTCAATCACCTTAATCTGACACATGAGAAAAATCTTAACCATTGCAGCCTGTCTCGCTTTGGGAGCAGCAGGTAGTGCGATGGCGCAGGAGACCTTTCCGCGCAATGGCGTGTATGATGAACGCAGCGGTCTTGTCGCGCTCACCAACGCCACCATCCACACCGATTACAAAACTAAAATCGAAAACGCGACTCTCCTGATCCGAAACGGAAAAGTAGAAGCTGTGGGCACTAAGGTACAGGTGCCTGCCGGTGCCGTGGTAGTCGATGCCAAAGGCAAACACATCTACCGGGTCTGGTGGATATGTTCACCAGCTATGGTCTGCCGGAGGTAAAAGTGGAGCGCCGCAGCTGGATGTCCCCTCCGCAGGAGGAGTCTACGAAGCAGGGAGCCTTCAACTGGAACCAGGCCATTCGTCCGGAAACCAATGCTGTGGAGCTCTTTAAAGTAGACAAAAAGCAGGCTGAGGAAATGCGCAAGCTGGGCTTCGGTACCGTGCTGGCCGTGCACCGCGACGGTATAGCCCGCGGTACGGCTACGCTGGTAACACTGGCTGACAAGCGAGAAAATGAAGTGATCCTGCTCGACAAGGCTGCTGGTGCACTTTCATTTGAGAAAGGCTCTTCGCCGCAGGATTACCCGAACTCACTGATGGGTTCTATCGCCCTGTTGCGTCAGACTTACCTCGATGCGCAGTGGAACAACATGAACCCGGGCCGTGAGCAGAACATCTCGCTGGCGGCTTTCACGGGTGCCAACAACTATCCGCAGATTTTTGAAGCCAACAGCAAGCTGAACCTGCTGCGTGCCGATAAAGTGGGCGACGAGTTCAAGAAGCAATACATCATCAAAGGTGGCGGCGACGAGTACCAGATGATCAAGGAGATCAAGGCGACCAACGCCCCGATCATCGTGCCGCTTAACTTCCCGGAGGCGTACAATGTGGAGGACCCGTATGACGCCCGCCGTGTGCCGCTCGACGCCATGAAGCACTGGGAAATGGCTCCGTCCAACCCGGCAGCTTTGCAGAAGGCAGGTATACCGTTCGCCTTCACCACAGCCGACCTCAAAGACAAAAAAGACTTCCTGCCAAACCTGCGCAAGGCCATTGAGTACGGTCTGTCAGAAGAAGAAGCCCTAAAAGCTTTGACTGCCACTCCGGCTCAGCTCCTGAAAGCCGACAAGCACGTAGGTAGCCTCGACAAAGGCAAACTGGCCAACTTCATCATCACCAGCGGCAACCTGTTTGCTGAAGACAATGTGATCCTGGAGAACTGGGTGCAGGGCAATCAATACAAGATCACCGAAGTCCCAGCAGACTACAGAGGTGTGTATACCCTGAAGATCGGGCAGCAGCCGGAGCGTAAACTGCAGATTGCCGGTACACCTGAGAAGCCGGAACTGAAAGTGATCGGTCAGGACACCGTGACAGGAAAGATCTCTGTTAGCGGCAACCTGGTAACCCTGTCATTCACTAAAGACAAGAAGAGTAAAGAGACTATCCGCCTGAGCGGCTGGTATGCTGATAAGAACCTGCAGGGCGAAGGCCAGTTGCCGGACGCAACGCCGGTGAAATGGAATGCGAAGTTCTCAGAAGCAATGACCGAGAAAGCGAAGAAAGACGCTGCCAAAGAAGCCAAGCAGGCACTGGAGCTCGGCAACATGATCTATCCGTTCCAGGCTTTCGGTCAGGCTGAACTGCCAAAGCAGGAGACGGTGCTGATCAAGAATGCCACGGTATGGACGAACGAGAAAGAAGGTATCCTGCAGAACACTGACGTGGTGCTGAAGAACGGCAAGATCGCGAAAGTTGGCAAGAACCTGAGCGAGTCTGGCGCCCGTGTGATTGACGGCACTGGCAAGCACCTGACAGCCGGTATCATTGACGAGCACTCGCACATTGCGTTGCAGGGAGTGAACGAAGGTACGCAGGCGGTAACTGCCGAAGTACGCATGATGGACGTGGTGAACCACGAAGACCCGAACATTTACCGTCAGCTGGCTGGTGGTGTTACGACTTCGCAATTGCTGCACGGTTCTGCCAACCCAATTGGTGGTCAGTCGGCCATTATTAAACTGCGCTGGGGCAAGAGCCCGGAGGAGCTGTTTGTGGAGAACGCCGACGGCTTCATCAAATTCGCCTTAGGTGAGAACGTGAAGCACTCCAACCGCGCACCTTCGCACAACGTGCGCTTCCCGCAGACCCGTATGGGTGTGGAGCAGGTATACGTAGACGCTTTCCAGCGTGCCAAGGAGTATAAGCAGGCCTGGGCAGACTACAACAAAATGTCGAAGAAGCAGAAAGCCGCGGCCAGCGAGCCGCGTCGCGACATTGAGTTGGAGACACTGGTAGAAATCCTGGACGGCAAGCGCCACATCACCTGTCACTCTTACGTGCAATCTGAGATCAACATGATGATCAAGGTAGCCGACCAGATGGGCTTCAAAGTAAACACATTTACGCACATCCTGGAAGGCTATAAAGTAGCCGACAAAATGCGTGACCACGGAGCCGGCGGCTCTACCTTCGCTGACTGGTGGGCTTACAAAATGGAGGTGAAAGACGCGATTCCACAGAACGCAGGTATCATGCACAAGCTGGGCGTGACTACTGCCATCAACTCTGATGACGCCGAGATGGCCCGTCGTCTGAACCAGGAAGCTGCCAAGAGCGTGAAGTACGCTGGTGTGAGCGAAGAGGAAGCCCTGAAAATGGTGACGCTGAACCCAGCTAAACTGCTTCACCTGGATGATCGCATGGGTAGCATTAAAGCAGGTAAAGACGCTGACGTGGTGCTGTGGAACAACCACCCGCTGTCGATCTACGCCCGTGCCGAGAAGACTTTTGTGGACGGTATCGCTTACTACGACCTGGAGCGTGACACGCAGCTGCGCACTGAGCTGGAGAAAGAGCGTATGCGCCTTGTTCAGAAGATGCTGCAGGCTAAAACCTCTGGTGCCAGAACACAGGCGCCTCCAAGAGGCCGCGCTGCTGTGGTACACTGCGAAGACGTAGAGCACCACGAGGAAGAGGATTTCCTGGCTTACTAAATGGTTAAATTGTTAAATGGCTAAATTGCTGTTTTGGAATTGAGGGAATCGCACCGCGAACCAACAATTTAACAATACAGCAATGCAACAATTAAAGAGATGAAAATTCACAAGAGATATATTTCAGCTTTCGTGGCGCTTATGCTGAGTGTGCCTGCCTTTGCGCAGGTGCCGGTGCCGGCTGCGAAGCAAAGCAAGCCTGTGTTGCTGACAGGCGCTACCCTGCACGTGGGTAACGGCAAAGTGGTGGAGAATGCCGCCGTTGGCTTTGATAATGGCAAGATCACCTACGCGGGCCACTGAGTGGTGCGAACCGCAATGGCCACGAAGTGATCGACGTAGCCGGGCAGCACATCTACCCAGGCCTGATCCAGCCAAACGCACAACTTGGCCTGAACGAGATTGAGAGTGTGCGAGCTACACTCGACATGCGCGAAGTTGGACAGTTTAACCCGAACGTGCGTGCTGTGGTGGCCTACAACACCGACTCTGACATCGTGCCGACCATTCGTGCCAACGGCGTTTTGATGACGCAGGTAACACCGGTGGGCGGAACCATTTCCGGCTCGTCTTCAGTGGTGCAATTGGATGCCTGGAACTGGGAAGATGCCATCGTGAAAGCCGACATAGGTATTCACCTGAGCTGGCCAAACATGATCATTAACACAGGGGGCGCTCCGAACCCGCGCATGGCCAACATGGGCCAGCAGCGCGAAGAAGCCATTGCTGAACTGGGCCAGTTGCTTCGCGATGCCTCGGTATACAAGCAGGCTAAAAACGAAAAAGAAAACCTGAAGCTCACTTCGCTGAACGGTCTGTTCGATGGCTCTAAAAAGCTATACCTGCATGCCAACTATGGCAAGGAGATCATTGAAGGCGTGAACTTCGTGAAGCAGCACGGCGTGAAGGACATCGTGGTGGTAGGTGCCCGTGACGCGGTTGCCGTTGCCGATTTCCTGAAGGCAAATAACATTGCCGTGATCTACTCAGGCGTACATGCCCTGCCTTCCCGTTCTGACGAAGATGTGGACATGCCTTACAAGACACCTTACCTGTTGCAGCAGGCCGGTATACCTTTCGCACTCGACTACGACCTGAGCACGCACGGTATCCGCAACCTGCCTTTCATTGCCGGTACAGCCGTAGCCCACGGTCTGGACAAAGAGCAGGCGCTGGCCGCCATCACGCTCAACACGGCGAAGATCTTAGGTATAGACAAGCAGGTAGGTTCTGTTGAGGTAGGCAAAGACGCGACCATCGTAGTTTCTGCCGGCGACATCCTGGACATGCGCACCAACAACGTAACACACGCTTTCATCCAGGGCCGCAAGATCGACCTGAACGACAAGCAGAAGTACCTCTACGAGAAGTTCAACGGCAAGTACCAGACTGAGCAGCCCGTAACTACAGGTCCGAAAGCACAGAATTAAAATATCTACTCTCACCTTAAGCAGGAAAGCGCTGTCATGTAGTGACAGCGCTTTTTTTTGTTTTACAACTCCACCACCAACGCTCCTTTCTCCGTCACATCATAAAACGGTATCCCCGCCTCCGCTAACTGTGGCTTCAGGCGCTGGAGGTACCAGGGGGCGTTGGAGGCGTCGAGTATGAGTTGCTTGAAGCGGAAAGGCTGTAGCTCCTCGGGTTTTATGCGGACGTTCTGCGTGAGCAGCAGGTAATCCACTTCAAAATCGGGTAGCGGCTGTACTTTGAGAGGTTTTGATACGAGCAGCAGGCGCTTGCCCTGCCATACCAGCAGGCTGTTGCTGTCGGGCAATACAACATGGCTTATACCTGTCGTTGGAGCATTTGCAAGGGTATAGGTGTCGGCTTGCGACACGCCTTTGTGCCAAAGGTAAGGCTGAATGTTGAAGGTATAGATTTGTGGGGCCAGCGGCTGGTTGCTCACCACCGTCGCCTGCTGCCCCTGCAGGAAACTGAAAGCAGTGGCGTTGCGCATGCTATAAACCACAAGGCTGCGCTGGTTTTGCTGTGTTGCTATCTCCATGATTTCCTGCGTCACCAGTACGGCTACAATTACAGTGGCCAGGGCAAAATAGCGCAGCTGTTTGTAAGCGAAGAAGAGAACAAACAATAGAAGCAGGGTATAGAGCAACCAGGTTTGAGAAGCGCTGATGTCGATGCCGTTGATGACAGCCTGTGGCAGCTGATTCACCCGCAGGTTAAACTCGTTCATGGCCCAGGTAATGGAAAAATGAACCTGGAACAGCATCGTGCTGAGCAGCGGTACCCAGGAGAAGAATAGGGCAGCTACACCCGAGTAAAGTACCAATGTAGCGGCAGGCACCACCAGCAGATTGGCCAGCCAGAAGTAGACCGGGAACTGGTGAAAATAGTATAGCCCTAGCGGGAAAGTAGCCAGTTGAGCCGCCAGCGCCGCCGTGAAGAGGGCCCATCCTTTGTCCAGAACCCTGTTGTCGAACTCCAGCAGTCTGTAGAATCTTGGCTGCAGGTATACGATGCCGAGCAGCGCCAGAAAAGAGAGCTGAAAGCCCACCTCCAGCAGGAAATACGGATTATACCACAGCAGTGCAAAAGCAGCTATGGCGAGGGTATTGTAGATGTTGTGCTGTCGCCTGGAAACCATAGCCAGCGTGATCAGACTAAACATGAAAGCAGCCCGAAGCACAGAAGGGGAGAGGCCCGTAATGAAAGCATACAGCCAGAGCACACCCAGAATAACAGCGGCATAAATTACCCGTTGCCTGGTTGTTTTCTTAAAGCCAGCCAGCAGAAAAGCCAGTATCCCATAGATCAGCCCCACATGCAGACCCGATACCGCCAGCACGTGCATGGTGCCGGTCTGGGCATAGGCATCCCGGATGGAATTGTCAAGTTCGTCTTTCACTCCCAGGATCAAGGCAGAAGAAATGCCGTACTCCCGCCGCTCATTGATCGACTCCTTCAGCAAAGCGTCGAGTTGGCGGCGCAGGTATATGCTGAAGTACAGCACCGGGTTTGATGGATCCGATTCGATTTTCTGATACTGGTGCGCCTGCAGAAAATGGCGGTAGTGAATCTGTTTGTTGGCCAGAAAAGCACGGTAGTCGAATTGGTTCGGATTGGCGGGCGGCGCGACAGGTAGCGGTGTGCCTTTGATTAGGAGTCGGTCGCCGTAGCCTAATTCATATTCACGCTGTGAATCGTGGGGCACAGAGAGCTGTACCTTGCCTTCGGCTGCTTGCCAGTGACCATTTATTTGTACTTGCTCTACCTGCAGTACTGTACTCTGGTAACCAGGCTTCTGCACCACATAATCGTCCACCACACCTGAATAGTAAGCAGGCTGGCTTGACAAATTGCTCAGGTGCTGCGGACGGTGCGAATCGGTATGCAGGTGGGTGACCCACATACCGCCTGCCGCGAAACAGAGGAGGCCGGCTATACCTGCCAGGGTGTTGGCTTCTACCGTTTTCGCCTTGCGTGCGATCAGGTATAGTACCAGGTAGAGGGCAACAAAAAAGGCAAAGAGTTCAGGACTATACCTGAACGCTTTGCCTGTGTGCAGGTACACGAGTATACCTGCTATAAAGCTAAGGACAATGCGAACGAATGGGTAGGGAGCCCACCGTTTCATCAGCCCTTATAAACCATCTTGTAGTGCTGTATGTCGCACTCCGTGAACATGTCGCCTCGGTTACAAAGCCGTGGCGCTTGTAGAAATTGACGGCCGGTAACTGCGCGTTCAGATATACCTTACTGCCAGCATGAGCTGCCTGCACGTCCCGCAGCACGGCCTGCAACAGCGCAGCGCCCACCTGTCGGTTGCGGTAGTCGGCCAGCACAGCAAAGCGCTCCAGCTTTATACCCTGGTCGGTCTGTCGCCAGCGGGCGGCTCCACAGGCTATACCTTCGCAGGTGGCCAGGTAGTGGCGGGCAGGTCGATTCAAACTGATCACGCTCCGCCTCACGTGGTACCTGCTGCTCTTCTACAAATACCTGTTCACGTATGTTGAACGCAGCAGACCTATCCTGCTCGCGTTCAGCACGTATTACCTCAATCATCTTGTGTTATCAGATCAGCTGCTATACCTTCTTTTTGCGGCCATTCACCGATACGGGCTTGCCTTCTTCGGCGGCTTCGGCTTCCAGCTTGGCAGACAGACGTGCCTCGTCAGCCTGTGTATAGGCGTCTACGATGTCACGCACCAGGCGGTGACGCATCACGTCCTCCGGCTGCATCTCGATAAAGCCAATCCCTTTCACGTTACGCAAGGTATGCAGGGCATCGATCAAACCGGACTTCTGTCTGTGCGGCAGGTCAATCTGCGAGCGGTCACCGTTGATCATCACCTTCGAGGTTGGGCCCATACGGGTCAGGAACATCTTGATCTGTGCCGGCGTCGTGTTCTGTGCCTCATCGAGCAACACAAAGGCATTGCTCAGGGTACGGCCACGCATATAAGCCAGCGGCGCGATCTCGATGATCTTGCTTTCCTGGTAATATTTGAGCTTCTCCATCGGGATCATGTCCTCGAGTGCGTCGTAGATCGGGCGCAGATAAGGATCCACCTTCTCTTTCATGTCACCCGGCAGGAAACCCAGATTTTCGCCGGCTTCCACCACAGGGCGGGAGATGATGATCTTCTTCACCTCTTTGTTTTTGAGGGCGCGCACGGCCATCGCCACCGAGATGTAAGTCTTACCGGTACCCGCAGGCCCCAGTGCAAACACCAGGTCATTGTTCTCCACCAGGTCCACCAGTTTTTTCTGGTTTGGCGTCTTGGCTTTGATGATGCCGCCCTTGCTACCGTACACGATTACGTCCGGAGAAGTCACGATTACTTCCTCATCCGTAAAAGGATCAGAAGAAAGGTATCTATTTACGCTGTTATGCGTAATCTTCCCGAACTTGTGATAGTGATCGATCAGCGAAGAAAGGATCTCGTGTATCTTGGTTATCTCAGGCGTCTGGCCTGAATTTTAATTTCGTTACCTCTGGATATGATCTTGCTGCTCGGAAAAGCGGCTGCAAGCTGCTTGATATTCTGATTCTCTGTCCCCAGAAAATCGATAAGAGAGATATTCTCTAATGTTATTACTTTCTCTACCAAATGTTTATGTTATATA
>NZ_AKIS01000079.1:0-43540 GCF_000277005.1 Pontibacter sp. BAB1700
TCACACAGTAACTACAAAAAAGGAAAAACAAGCACGGATAACTACCCGAAGAAGACATCAATCCCTACAAAACCAACAGGACGTCTCCTTCCAATGATTGTTAGCACAAGTTAATATTAAAAATCGTCTTCCATCTTCAATAGGAAATAATGACAGGAGTACTGATTGCGATTTTATTTCTATTAATCATTTCTATTGCCTTAGAAGTTTTTGCAAGATTGAAGTCTACTGGCAAATACAGGATTGTTAGCGTTGTAGTATTAGTTCTCAGTACTGCTTACTTCCTATTACTTCTGCTATTCAGCTTTGTAGGTATGGAGTCCTCCCCAGTATGGGTCAAAACTAGTAATAACTATACTGAAGGACTAAAAGTGTATCATATTACTGTTTATGACCACCCTGTCTATGATGGGAGAAGCAGGTTTGTGTCTAAGGGAGCTACTTTAAAGCCTAATGAAAGCAGCACAACTGTACTTGAAATAGACGGATGTGTAGCTTTTTGGACTATTGCAGTCAACACTGATAATCTTTTAGTTTATTTTAAGGCTTACAATAGCCCTCGAGTAAAACCTTATCATGACTTAATAAACGACAATACTATTGAAGATGGTTCTTTAGCTAAAATAGCCCTTGATGATATTGAGCAATATGAAAGGGAAACGTTTGCTCATAAAACCCTTATCGTCATTGACTTGCTTCTCCTTGTTGCGCTAATAGCTCTTGTATTAACTAGCAAAAAACTCAAATCTTCAAGCGCCATCAAAGTTTAAAAGAAATAACAAGTGCTAATCGAGTAGACGGCCCCGCCAGTATTAATTGACGGGGTGCGCCTCTCACACCACTGTACAAGCGGGTCTCGCATACAGCGGTTCGTTAAGTTGTGGAGCTACTTTCCTGTAGTAGTCGAGCAATGATTCATACCCTCTCTTAGCCAGCCTTTTCACCGTTACCGTTGTGATCAGCATCGGGCTTTGAGCCACCGCCCAGCCTCCTTTCCTGGTTCTGCTCCAGGCATAAGCCTGACCCTTCGGGACACCCAGCCGAATTAGGTTCTTCCTTTTCCGTTCGGGCTTTTTCCAGTCGTGCCAGATGCAGTGCCGGAGCCGATTTCGTATCCAGCTGTCCACTTCTTTGAGCTTGCCCTGGATACTGGCCATGCGGAAGTAGTGGACCCAGCCTCTTTGGGCCTCCTTCAGTTCCCGGATACGCTCCTCAAAAGAGCAAGGCGTGGTTTTGCGGGTGATGGCCTTCAGCTTCTGCTTGAGCCTGTCCCACCCTTTCTTTGCCACCACCAGCTGGTAGCGGCCCTTGTCGCCTTTCCTGTAGGTGGGCACAAAGCCGTGGCCCAGCATTTGGAAATCCACAGGCCTGCGGATACCCGACTTCTCCATGTTGATAGGCAGCCTGAGCCTGTCCCGCAGGAACAGGAACACGGCGTTGCCTACCTTTCGGGCAGTGTCTTCACTTTCGGTGTAGACGCTGAAGTCATCGGCATAGCGCACGTAGCGCAGCTGTTGCCGCTCCAGCTCCTTGTCCAGCTCGTGGAGCGTGATGTTGGAGAGCAGTGGCGAGAGCGGGCTTCCCTGCGGCACGCCCTTCCGGCGCTTGACCAGTCTCCCTTTGATAAGAATGGGAGCCCGGAGCCACTTGCGGATCAGGCGCAGGGTCAGCGGGCACTTTACCTTCCGGTAGAGCAGTTGCAGCAAGAGGCAGTGGTCCACCTCGTCAAAGAAGTTGGCAAGGTCGATGTCCACGATGTGCTGATAGCCTTCGTGGATGTAGCCGTGCGCCTGCTGCAGGGCCTGGTGGGCGCTGCGGTTAGGGCGGAAGCCGTAGCTGCGCTCTTTGAACTCCAGTTCAAAGAGCGGAGTGAGCACCTGATTCACGGCTTGTTGCAGTACCCGGTCGGTGACGGTGGGAACGCCCAGCAGGCGAATCTTACCGTTGCCCTTGGGTATTTCCACTCCTAGGATAGGAGAAGGCAGGTACCTGCCGTTGCAAATATCAGTGGCGATGGCGTCCCTGTTTTGTTTCAGGTGCGCAGCCAGCTGCTCCACGGGCATACCGTCCACGCCCGCCGAACCTTTGTTGGCCACAACGTGTGTGTATGCTTTAAGCATGTTGCCCCGGTGGAGTATCTTCTCTATCATCTCTGCTTGTACTACAGTACTTATAATCTCTTCTCCCGCTTAAGGCAGGGCTGGCTAAAACCTCCCTGCCGAATTTGGGAAAACCTAACGTTTGGTCCTTGAGTAGCCTGTGAGGCCTCCGGGTTCTTCCCGGCTCGTTGCCGCTACCTACTACGACCGCTGCTGACTTCTCCCTATGTTCACGACACCGGGAGACCTCCCCAGGTAAGAGCACCTTCCTTCCTCCGATTCCTGCTGCATCTACACAAGGTCGTTTGTTGGTCAGGGGCGTTGCAAAGAGGTGCTTGTTTACCCACGACTTCCTGCCTCTTATGCAGTTTCTGTCCGTCAGTACCGGATTTTGCAGTCCCGCTTTCTTCACTGCCGCCTCACGGCCAGCCAGCTTGCGGTTGATAACAGGCTTCACCAACTCGCCTGTAAGGGACTTGCACCCTCTGGAATAATATGATACCTTTAGTATCAGGTGCCCATACTGGGCGCACACCACACCCATAAGCCAGCTTCGCCGCCTTATGGCCAAGTACGTTGTGCTTCATGCAATGTATGAAAAGAACCTACAGGAGTAATAATTACCTCCGAACAAACAACAAGTGTAATAAATTGCTATTTTTACCTTTGTGTTTAAAATAAGAGTAATTGTTACCCTCGTTGATTATGGCCCCATTTCACAGAGAAGAACCCTACAATGACTTACCCTTGCTTCCTCCGGATGTAGATCTTGAGACGAAGGAAGTTATGCGAAAGACTGTAAAGGCAAGCAGGGCTTTGGCACAACTGAACGGAGCCATCATCAACCTGCCTAACCCAAGCCTCTTTTTAGACACAATCCATCTACAGGAAGCCAAGGCAAGTTCTGAAATAGAGAACATCATCACTACGAATGACGATCTTTATAAATCAGTCGTGGCTGAAAAGAGGTATGAACCCACGGCAGCAAAAGAGGTTATAAGCTACAAGGAGGCGTTGTGGTACGGCTTGGAAAAGCTCAAAGAGCGGCCATTTATCACAACAAACCTCTGTGTGGATATCATGCGATGTATCAAGCAAAACACATCGGGCATCAGGGCTACTCCGGGCACGACCTTATCCAACACGCAGGGCGAAGTGATCTACACGCCGCCGGCAGGGGAAACAGTAATACGCGAGAAAATGGCAAACCTGGAGCGCTTCATTAACGAGGAGAACTCGCTGGACCCGCTCATCAAAATGGCCGTCATGCACTACCAGTTCGAGGCCATACACCCGTTCATTGACGGTAACGGACGCACAGGAAGGATTTTACTTTTGCTCTACCTGAAGATGGAGAAACTGTTGGATGTGCCTGCTCTGTACTTAAGTGAGTATATCATCCACCATAAAGCGGCTTATTACCAGAAGCTAAGAGCAGTAACGGAAGCAGGAGACTGGGAGGGCTGGATACTCTACATGCTAGACATGATTGAAAAAACAGCCACCAGCGGACTCCAAAAACTGGAGGAGATTATGGGCGTTATGGAGGCCACCTCAGAGGAAATAAAAGAAAAACTTCCAAAGGTGCACTCAAAGGAGTTGATTGAGATTTTGTTCAGGCTACCGTATACGAAACGCCAGTTTCTGATCGACGCAAACATGGGGACACCAAAGACTGTGGGGAATTACTTGATCGCACTTGAGAACGAAGGCTTTTTAAAAGCGACGAAGGTAGGAAAGGAAAAACTTTACCTAAACCAGCGATTAATGGAAGTGCTGGAGAATAAGGGAGAAGCTCGAAAGCACAACACCAGCTATAGTGCATAAAAGCACCATAGCCCAGCACGTTACCCACAATAGGAGTTATTAAAAGTTTACATATAAGGAAACTTTTCTTTATCTTTGGAAGTATCTAAAGATAAGTACTAAATGCAACAAAAATTTGAAGTTGACTTGCTGGAGGAGGCTTTCAAGTATTTGGAATCGCTTGAACTGAAGCACCGGGAGAAAATACTGCAGAATATCCGAAGAGCGCAGTTCCACACCGACCCTAAGCTATTCAAAAAGCTAACGAACGAAATCTGGGAGTTCAGGACTCTATATGCTGGCCTTCAGTACAGACTTCTTGCCTTCTGGGATAAAACAGACAAGAAGGAAACACTAGTACTCGCCACCCATGGATTCGTCAAGAAAACCAGCAAGGTTGACAAAAAGGAAATTGACAAAGCCGAGCGTATTCGGGAAATCTATTTTAAAGAGAAATAACCATGAAAAGATATTCATTGAGTGAAGCCGAGGATAAGCTTATCGGTATAAAAGGAACACCAGCGCGTGACAATTACGAGTTCGAACTCAAGCTGGAGCTGATTGGAGACATGATTCAAGCAGCAAGAAAAGAAAGAAACCTGACGCAGGAGCAACTTGGGCAGCTCGTTGGAGTGAAAAAAGCCCAAATATCCCGACTTGAAAATAACGCTACTAACGTGACAATAGATACCATTTTGAAAGTATTCAACGCACTTGAGGCAAAGGTTAACTTCAAAGTTGAGTTGCTCAACAGACAGGTGAAAGTTGCTTAAAAGAACCACAATGGGTAACCCGGTGCAGACTTAACCCTTGCTATGCTTAGGGCTTCGGCTGCATAAACCGTTAGGCTGTATTTCAAAGAATTAAAAATCCACAAAACTTTTTTAGTATTAAACTTAGTGCTTACTTTTGACGTTAGTAACGCTAAAAGTAAGTATGATTATATCTTTTGGGTCCAAGGAAACTGAAAAAATCTGGAATGGAGAAAGGGTTGCGAAGCTGCCTATGGAGATTCAGACGATTGGCAGACGTAAATTAAGAATGCTCCATAACTCTCAGGATATTGCTGACCTTCGCATTCCTCCCTCCAACAGATTAGAGAAGTTGTCGGGAAACCTGAAAGAGTTCTACAGTATCAGGATAAACAGCCAATGGAGAATCAGCTTCCAATGGAATAACGGGCAAGCATCTGAAGTAGAAATTATAGATTACCACTAAGAAGAAAGAAATGGAACGACTACCCAATATTCATCCAGGAGAAATACTGCAAGAAGAGTTTCTTGTTCCGCTTAACATCACAGCCTACAGACTTTCAAAGGACATTGGTATACCTCAAACCAGAGTGTCTGAAATTTTGAAAGGAAACAGACGCATTACAGCCGACACGGCTTTAAGGCTAAGCTACTACTTTGGCAATTCCCCTAAGTTCTGGCTTGGTTTGCAAGATGATTACGATTTGGAAGAAGAGAAGGCTAACAAGCAGCAGGAATTGGAATCCATAAAACGATTTGAGAAAAACGCAGCCTAACCCAGTGCAGCCCTAACCCCCCGCTAAGCTGCGGCTTCGGCTGGACAACCCGTTAAATCGGCATTTATAAAAAAAATATTCAAATTATAAACATGAACAACAACGATATTTTACGCCGGCTCCGCTATACATTTGATTTTAATGAAGCTAAGCTCATAGAGCTTTTTAAGTCTGGGGGAGAGCAGGTAACCCGCGTAGAAATCACCGAGTTGATGAAAAAAGAAGATGAGCCTGGGTTTAAGGAAATGAGCGACCTGCACCTAGCTGCTTTTCTCAATGGTTTCATAAACGAGAAACGTGGCAAAAAGGAAGGTGATCAACCTAAGGCCGAAAACAAACTGAATAACAACATAATACTTCGTAAGCTCAAAATTGCCCTGAACCTGATAGACGAAGACATCCTGGATATTCTGAAACTGGCAAATTTCCGTTTAAGCAAGCACGAACTCAGTGCCTTTTTCCGCAAACCCGACCACCAGCATTACCGCCCACTTCAAGACCAGATTCTGCGCAACTTCCTACACGGCTTGCAACTAAAGCACCAACCCAAATCAGGCAGATAAGATTGTTTTAAAATCCGCATAATGCAAGAAACTTAATAGAAGCCTAACCCTGTTCAGCCGTAATTCTTGCTATTCTTTTGGCTTCGGCTACACCAAGCCGCTACACAATACCTCCTTCCCTACCCTCCATACCTGATCTCCACCCGCTTGCCTCCTGCATTGGCAGATTCGTAAATCGCCATGAGCACGCGCATATCGCGCAGACCCATTTCGCCAGGTACAATGGAAGGCTGATTCTTCATGAAGCTATGCGCCTGTCCGTCCATTTGCCGTACCTGCTCATAAATGTTGGGCAGGTCTATTTTGCCTTCGTGGGTCTCCCCTTTCTTTCCTTCGTAGGCATAGGCCGGACTCAGACGCCACCACCCTTTCTCGGCCTTGGCACTTAGCAGATTCTCTTCATCGGCATAACTGGTGTTGCACTCCGCTTTTACTCCATCCGCAAACTCCATCTGCCAATTGATGGACTGCTCCACACTGTGAAAGTAGTTGGGCTTTGTCACCTCCCCATACCTGGCGGTAACCGCTACCGGTGGCTTGCCCATCGTATAGATTGCCCCCTGCACACAGTAAATGCCGAGATCCATTAAAGAGCCGCCGCCTGCCAGCTGTTTGTTCAGTCGCCATACATCCAGGCTGCCGTCAGTCATGTCGGAGCTGTTGCGGGCTTCGATCTGCTTTACTTTGCCGTATACCTGCTTCTGTCCGAGCTCCATCACCCGCTGGTGAAAAGGCTCGAAGTGAAGGCGGTAGCCAATGGCCAACTGTACCCCGTTCTCGCGGCAGGCATCGAGCATGCGCTGCGCATCTTCCAGAGTAGTGGCCATGGGTTTCTCACAGATCACATGCTTTTTGGCTCTGGCCGCACGGATGGTATACTCCGCATGCATGGCATTTGGCAGCACCACATACACAATGTCGATGTCTTTGTTGTTGGCTATCTGGTCGAAGGTATCGTAAGAGTAGATGTTCTTGTCGGGGATGTTGTACTTCTTCTTCCAGGCTTCTGCTTTGGAGGGTGTGCCTGTTACGACGCCTGCCAGGTAGCAATGCTGCGTTTCCTGCAGGGCAGGCGCCAGTTCATTGGTGCTATACTGGCCTAGCCCCACCAGCGCGATGCCCATTTTCTTTTTTTGCTGCGATCCTGTTTGAGATGTTCCCGCTTCATAGGCCAAATTACCAATGTGCTGATCCATGCTATGTGAGAGAAGCGGCATACCCAACAGCGTGCCCCCCAAGGTGAATGTAAAGCCTTTGAGAAATTTGCGTCGGTCGGTTTGTAAGTTGTAGTGGTTTGTTTTCATGCGTCTGGATTATGGAGGATACTAAAAAAAACGCGCTGCACCCGTATATGTTTCGGATTGAGAGAGCTGTGTTGCTGATACCCGGGATATGCTTACCTTTGTCACTTTCATATTAGCACAGTTCTTTTGTCAACATTCCTTGCCGAGCCCCTGCTTATACCTTTTGGTGAAGTTGCAGCGGCCTACGCCCTGCCCGAAAAGTTTGGCAATCCCTTACGGTACACACCACACGCACTTGCCTTACTGGCAGCTGAGAGGTTGCAGCAACATCTTGCACAGCAGCAGGATTGGGAGCACAACTTTGGCTTAGAACCGGGACAGAAAGGGGCCGTTGTCGGGAAAATGTTTGGCGTGCTGGTTGTCAGGACGGCACAGGGTGAACTGGGCTATTTGGCAGCCTTTTCGGGGAAACTGGCTGGCGGTTTTCACCACCCTGCCTTTGTGCCACCCATATTCGATTCACTCACAGAAGGTAGCTTCCTGAATAGCGGTATGCGCGAACTCACCCGCATCAACCAGGAAATAAACATGCTTCAGAAACAAGCCACCACCGAAAGCAAGACCCGGGTAGATGCGCTGCAGAAGCTACGCAGAGAGAACTCTGTCGCGCTGCAGGCGATGCTCTTTGACCAATACCATTTCCTCAACCAGGCCGGTGAAGCGAAAAGCCTGCGCGACATTTTCAGGCAGAGAGCCAACAGCAACCCACCCGCTGGCGCCGGTGAGTGCGCTGCCCCCAAACTGCTGCAATATGCCTTTCAGAACGACATGAAACCTTTGGCGATGGCAGAGTTCTGGTGGGGCTTGTCGCCTAAATCGGCCTATTGGAAACACGGTCACTTCTACCCCGCCTGCCGCGAGAAGTGCGAACCCATTCTGGCCCACATGCTACAAGGTATGGCCCTGGACGAAGAGCCGGAATAACAAAGCAGGTAGTCAGTTTTTAGAGCATAGGCCCAGCCCACTCAACACATTTTTCGTAAGTTGCAGCTATGAATCACAGATCACCAGAGATCCGGACCGTCAACGTGGTCCGCTACGTCACGCCTCTGCGGGAGGGCGGCTCGCTGCCTGCCATTGTGGAGGCCGACGACGATTTCCTGTATGTGCTCAAGTTCCGGGGTGCCGGACAAGGTATAAAAGTGCTTATTGCCGAGCTGATCGTGGGCGAGATGGCCCGGGCGCTCGGCTTTCAGATACCCGAGATCGTCTTCATGCACCTCGACGAAGCCTTTGGCCGCACTGAACCCGACGAAGAGATACAGGACCTGTTGCGTGCCAGCGAGGGCCTTAACCTGGGCTCACACTATCTGCAAGGCGCCATAACTTTTGACCCGGTAGTGACGACCATCGACTCGGAACTAGCCTCGCGCATTGTCTGGCTCGACTCCCTCGTGACCAATGTAGACCGCACGGCCCGCAACACCAATATGCTGATGTGGAAGAAAGAGCTCTGGCTGATCGACCATGGTGCTTCCCTCTTCTTCCACCACTCCTGGGACAACTGGGAAGAGCAGGCCAAGCGCCCCTTCGCCATGATCAAAGACCATGTGCTCCTGCCAAAGGCGACTGCACTGGAAGCCACTGATAAAGCTGGTAAAGAGGTCCTGACGCCAGCCCGCATAAACGAGATCCTGGCGCTTATACCGGATGAATGGCTGACCGGTGTAGAATCACCTTTTGAAACGGCCGGGGAACACCGCCAGGCCTATGCCCGCTTCTTCGAAATACGATTAGCCCATTCTGACATTTTTGTGAAAGCCGCCCAGCATGCAAGAGAGACACTTATTTGAGTACGCCGTCATACGGGTAGTGCCGCGGGTAGAGCGTGAGGAGTTTCTGAATGTGGGTGTCATCCTGCTCTGCAGTTCACAAGGCTTCCTGCAGATACGCTATACCTTGAATGAGGAACGCCTGAGAGCCGCATTCGGTGACCTGGACATGGAAGAGTTGCGGGCTCGTCTGCAGGCTTTCGAAAAGGTATGCGCCGGGCGTCGCGAAGGCGGTCCGATCGGTCAGCTGGGCACGGCCTCCCGCTTCCGCTGGCTCACGGCAAACCGCAGTACCATCGTGCAGACTTCAGCCGTGCATCCGGGGAGATGCCTCAATCCACAGGAGACTTTGGATAAACTGCATCGGGATCTGGTCTTGTAGCACCACCATTTTGCAACGCAAACTATCCAGCAATTTGTTATATTCGCATAGACCAAAAACCGAGGTATGAACATCTCCCGCATCGTCACCATTGTTTTAACGCTAGGCGCTATCATTTTTGTGGTCATCATCCTGTCGGACCCTTATTTTTTTACTGATACCAAAAAGATACAGAAGACTGCTGAAGCGAAGCTGGAGGAAGGCATTTTGGGCAACAAAAATGCCTTTAAAGAGGCCAGTTACTACCTGAATTCGTTAATTGAGCAGGGCGATGGTGACCGCAAAACCTACGACCTCCTGTACTGGAGTTACCGCTACGACAAGAATTTTGCCCAAGCTGAAAGAGCCCTAAACGAAGCTCTGGAAGAATACCCGGATGATCTCGGCTTTCTGTACCACCGTGCCGAAATGCGTCTGGAATTGGGCAAGTACGAGCAGGCTTTGGAGGATTACAACGCCGTTATACCTGCCGCTGACGACAAAGACTTTCTCTATGATGCCCTGTATGGCCGTGGCGCTGCCAGGAATAAGCTGGGTTTAAAAGAAGAAGCGGAAACGGATAGCTGAAGGCGCAGGAACTGACGCGGGATACTCTACAGGCGTATTCAGTTTACTTTAAGGAGTAATTTGGTTAATAGCTTCGCCTTGCCGGCGGAGCTTTTTTATGGCGCGAGTCGCAGATCCCGAACCAGATTTGGGGCGTCCACGCTCGTGTCTACTATTTACCTTAAAATGACAATTGTGCACTCCGACATGATCAATCCTGAAAATCTATCTTAATCCTGAGAATCCTGATCCCCCCTCCTCAAATACTTCTTAATACAATGCAGCGCTCCTGACTTTTCGGCGAAAGGGTTGAAATCCTCTAGCTGGATTACTTTAAAACCGAGCTTCTCCCATACCTGCTTATTCGCTTCATCGGTCTTGCGGAGGTACTCCCAGCTACCATGTCCATAAGTGGGTAGCCAGACTGTCTTTTCATCTTCACTTTTAATTTCTACCAGGGCATTGTTGGCGGTAGCGTAGTACCAGCTTCGTTTCTTCTCCTCCGGGGTGTCCACATAGGTCAGCGGCAGTGGGTTTCGGATCACCTCGAAGTCTTGTCGCTCGAGCAGGGCGGCTACGTCATCAAACACATCAGGTATAGCGTAGGCTGACAGCTCCTCGCCCAGCACTTCACAGGCCATGCGGGTGTCACCGACTAGCACCTGATACCTGCCTTCTTTATTGCGCCCTGCCAGCGTCACAAACATGTCGATGTGAAAGACCGGCTGTACTGTGCCTTCCACATTTTGGGTGTGTAGCGTTTCCGTCCACTTCTCGCCATTCAGCTTAAACTCCTGCTCTTCTTCCTGCGGCACGTACAGCAAACTGCCCACTGTCACAAACCTGCGCTTGTGATCGAGGTAGCGGCTGAAGAGCTGTGCCAGCTGCTCTGTTGCCAGGTTACTTTCCTCAGGTAGCAGCACTCCCCGCAGGTCAAGCATGGAGTCCACGATGTAGTCGGCACCCATCAGGAAAAAATCGTCACCGACCAGCAGGTTGCCCCCTTCAAAATAAAGCGGCGTCTTCACCCTGTTCAGTCCAAGCGATTTGCTCAGGATATAACCAGTATAGTCGTCGGCGGCCCGGCGGTGCGAGTGGGGTTGTACGATGTAATAACTGCCATCACGCTTATCCTCCACCACTTCGTAGTCATCCTCGGCCCATACCAGCAGCTTGATGTGGCCGGGCACTTCATGAAAGCGGACCCGATTGAGCATGTCATGGGCAGAGAACCAATTCATCAGTTGCTCTTTGGTATCGCCACTTTCGGGCACCAGCAAGTGAAATTCCGTATAGTCCGGCAATTTTCGGAAGAGGTCCTGGTATACCTTCCAGAGTGGATTATCGTCGTGCCTGAGCACATAGGACGGTACCGTGAAGACCATCGCTTCCAGGGACCCGTCGGCGCCTGGCACCAGACTAGGCTGCTGGGGCATCTGACTATACTGTTGCAGCATGGTCATGGCAATGGCCCGCCGCTGCATCCCCGACTCCGGCAGGTCCTGTTGTGACTCGCTTGAGAGTTCTTCTATCAAGCGGTAGTGTCTTCTCCTGATCGGACGTGCGGCTTCGTTGCTCATAGGTATAGCGTTTATAAAATTGATATGATGGTCTGCTGCACCAGGKTTTATAATCAATCCCGTGCGTCAATCTTTGCCATTCCCCGCTGCCCTGCCCAGAGCCAGAGCAGGATGATGATCAGCTCTGCCGCAGCGTCGAGCAGGTAGATATCCCAGATTACGTTGCGGAGAGGGTAGTAGGCGCTCACGAACCCAAGCCCTGCAGCACCCCCAATACCCAGCCACTTGATCTCAGAAGTCACCCGCTGCCGGAACCCTGCCACCAACAGCACCAGTCCTACTACCGCAATCAGAATACCAACCGTGCGCACCAGCCACAGGTCTGTTTTAGGCCCCGTCACCCACAGGAAACTGGGCATGTGCAGGAGCGGCCATATACCTGTTAGCGTCCAGTAGATACCCTGCAGTTTGGCGATCAGGCTTACGCTTCTCATGGCTTCAATTGTTTAAGTTTACATGGAAGAAACCGGAGGTAAAGCTCAATTGAGTTTTTCCCCCGGTTTCTGAAAGATCAGTTAAATTAAATGCATCAGATATGTAGCTGGTCGTAGGTTGGAAGAACATAGGTGTCACCGGGTGAAAGCAAGTGCACCTTCAGATCGCGCACAGAGAAAGGCTCTCCGGTGTTTATTTCGTAAATGTTGGTAGAAGTAATGCCCAAGCCATCCACTACTGTGACCAGGCCCGAGCCAAGTACCTTTATTTCGATACCATTCCTGACACAAATGGCGGTATCCTCCTCCAGCCCTACGCCAATACAGCCCGGATTGGTGACAATGCACTGCGAAACACGGATTATGCGCCCCCGCTGTATAAAGTGCGTATCGATGGCCACATTCTTCAAAAATTCCAGCCCGGTAGTGATGCGTACGTCTCCTTTGATGTAGCCCCCTTGTGTTTCCCCTTCATAGATCATGGGCGTAGACATAGCCGCTGCACCAGCGCTGGTACCCGCAATGATAAACTTTTCATCGTAGGTATAGCGTTCCTTCATCAGTTGCAGCACGGGTGTCCCGCCTAAGATGGAGGTCAGGCGCAACTGGTCGCCACCTGTAAACATGATGCCGGCAGCACGCTCTACCATATCCAGATACTCATCCTTGAAGGCATCTTCCCTGTTCCTGACATCGAGCACTTCCACCTTTTTTACTCCGAGTTTGTTAAATTCCTTGATGTAGTCCTGTGCGATCTTATCCGGCACGGTGGAAGCTGTCGGCACTACTGCGATCATGGGATCAGATCCCTTTAAGCTCTCCACGAAATACTTCAGTATCTCGTCGCTCTCAAAATCAACGTTCTTTGACTGCTCCGCTGAAAGTTCCTTCTCTCCCTTGTCTTCCCGGCCGCCAATAGCCAGGAGGCAGCCTTTCGGGACCGGAGCTTCCTTGTGACTCTTATGACGTTCAGAAACTTTTTTCTTTGCCATTGTTCTTTATTTAACTGATTGTAAAGATTAAGGTCGTTTGTAGCTCATCACCCGTGCCGCCAGCGTATCGGCCTGCATCGGGTCTTCTTTGAAATTCACCCAACCCTCCCGCATCGAGTTCTTGGGGGCGAAGGCGATGTTGAGTTGCGCACTTTCCAGCACTTCGCCCCCTTTCTCCAGGGTAAGTTCGATCTGCACTTCCTCAGCCGTCTCGCCGCCTTCATTGTATACCTCCACCCGGTAGCGCTGCGGAGCATTGTCCGTCGGGTCGGGATAATACCGCACCACCAGATCGGGGGTGGAGGGCACATCGATATAGGTTTGGTAGCTCAGGTAGGCCAGTATGCTCAGTACAAGCAGCAGGCTTACCACGAACACAGTCCATTCCAGTGCGTTTTTGTCATCGTCCTCACCAGCCCTTCCAACCTGGCTTTGCTTATTTTCCTGTTCTTGTTTTCCCGTCATGGAGCATGTTATTTTATCAGCAGTCGCCCGGCTGAGGCCCCCAGGCTGGCTAACACACCCAACACAATGCATTGGGCTATGGCTATTTCAAAACTTACGCCTTCAAACCGGCCGAAAAACCACAGCAGGAATGCTGAAGCGGCAAGTGCCGTCAGGTAGCTCAGGCAGGTGTCTACCGTGATGGCGAAGAACAGGTTACCATTCTGGTGCCTGCCCGTTCCATGGAAATCGCTGAAGTAAACCACCACCACACTGAGAGCAAGCGACAGTAAGGCCATGAGCAATATGTGAAAGGGCGCTGCCCCTACCGCCAGCAGCACCACTTCTTCGGTAGGTGCCACATTGCCACCCACAATCACGCTGCCACAAAGCGCCAGTACCACCAGGCTGACCTTACTCCGCAGTCCGGTGCGCCAGCCTGCCTCCTTTGCTTCTGTTTGTACTTCATCTTCTTCCTCCGGTTCATCTTCCGGACTGCCCAACTGTGCGGTCCCGATGGATACGCCAATAGAAACAGCCATGGCCTCGATGATGATCTTACCCATAATCTCGTCAGTGGACATCTCCCCGAATTGTATGCGGTTGAGCACGTACAGCACAGCAAAGGACAGAATGATCCCAGCCCATCTCCTCCACCGAGTCGATGAAAACGCTACGCCACGATGCCCCGGGACGCATACCTGCATAGCGATTGTAGCCAAGCAGCAACAGGTAGGTGACCACCACCATGATCAGCAGCTGGAAGGGCGTGGCGATAAAGCCGGCCCACCATACCTCCATGGTGAAGAGGAGCGGAAAGCTGAACAGAAGTCCTCCCGCTATGCCACGGGCGTACTCTTGCAGCGATTTCCGGACAGGTCTCTTTTTCATATCTCTTGCCATACCTGTTACAGCCAGTTAACGGGGTAGCCTTACTACCAGGCCTGTAGTGATAAAACTGTGCGGGGCTGCTTTGTTCAGGCGACGCCCTGCCGCCACATCGAACTGCAGATTGGGCAGCAGCAGGTAGAGCAGTCCAACGTCCGCCTGGTGCTCGGCAGTCTCCCCCTTCCCTTTGCTCCCGAATGCTTCCAGGTAGATTGTGAGCTTGTCGCTTAGTTCCCGGGTGATGTTGGCACCGTATGATCGCACGGGGTCACCCTCAGCCCAGCCATAGCCCAGGTTATAAGTCAAGTCCATTTTTTCGGAGATTCCATGACTAAAAGCCACCCCGAACTGAGGCTCCGGATTATCTGGTTTGAATACTTCACTCGCAAGGGGCAGCGTCAGCATGGCTGATAAAGCAGCCTCCGGACGCCAGCCGCTTTCTTCCCATAGCCGTACCTTCGTGCCGACGCTTAGCGGCCCCCATCCCCTGATATGGCGCTTTGACCCATTTTCAATAACAGAATCTTTTGCGGCACCATGCAGACGCAACTCCACTCCCTCCAGCAAGCCGATGCGCAGCAGTGCTGTGGGGTAGGCGTGTGTTCTGATGGCTGCATTGAGCTTCTGGTAGTGATACCCCGCTTCCAACTGAATATAACCTCGCGACACAATGCCCGGACCTGTGACTTATCCGGCCTGTCTGTCGTAAGCTCCTCCCGTTCTTCCTGCGCCTGCGCCGGTATTACAAAAGCGCTCAGCACAAAAATCAGCAGTCCCAGCACCAGCGTTTTCTTTGGTTTCATAGCTTTGAACAGTACTTGCGTTTGTTGCGCTTTATACGCTGCATGACTATATAAGTAGGGACAGCCTATACAAATACCGATTTGCACGTAGTAGCCTCGCATATTACCGCAAGGCGCTGACATAGGCGTCAATCTGCTACCTACATGTAGGCAAGCTCTCAAAAACAGCTTGACAACTGGTATTTTCTGCAGGATGAGTTAAAAAGGAATCGGGGACCTGGAAGAGGGGAAAAAAGGGAGCCGGTTCCAACCGCCTGCAATAAAATAACAGATACCGGCTCCCTTAATAAACATGTGCAAACCGCCAAACGCACCCCAGATAGCGTTAAGCACATGATCATTTTAAAAACAACGTTTGTATCGGCAGCAGACTCACCCGGAGCCGGAACGTAAGGTTCAACCAACCTAAAACCAAAGTTCTAAACTGCCTTCCGTGTTTTGTCTATTATACGGCAACATTATAGGGAGGTAAGCCATGAATGCACTATTCAGTTGTTATTGAGATAATTTCAGTATTACTAGCCTCGAGGCTACGTGTTTTTACGCATATAAAAAAAGCCAGACACTTACCGTATCTGGCTCTTGAATTTTTGTTGATCCCTATACCTTACCAGCCACTGGCCAGCACGTCGGCTATGTGCATGGTTTTGATCGGTTTCCTGTTCTTCTGGATATACCCGTTGAGGTGCATCAGGCAACTGCTGTCGGTGGATATGATGTAGTCGGCGCCGGTGGCCAGGGCGTTCTCCACTTTTTGCTCGGCCATGGCTACTGATATGGCTTCGAACTTCACGGCAAACGTACCGCCAAAGCCGCAGCAGGTTTCGGCATCTTCCATCTCAATCATTTCGAGGCCATGCACCCCTTGCAGCAGCGCTCGCGGACCTTCCTTGATATGGCATTCGCGCAGGCGCTGCAGGAATCGTGGTAGGTGGCTTTGCCGTCGAGGSCGGCACCCGGCACCTGCGATACCTTGAGCACATCGGTCAGAAACTCGGTCAGCTCAAACACCTTTTTCTGCATAGCACGGTACTTTACCAGTTTCGATGACTTCACGAAAATGTCCTGATAGGCATTGCGCACCATACCAACGCAGCTCGCTGAAGGAGCCACAATATAGTGCGAGGTCTCGTTTGAGAAATCGTCGAGAAACTTATTGGCAACCTCACGGGCTTCGTCAAAAAAGCCAGCGTTGAAGGCAGGCTGTCCGCAGCAGGTCTGGTTCGGGTTATAGTTCACTTCGCAGCCCAGCCCCTCGAGTACCTTGACCATACTCAGGCCTGTCTCTGGATGCAGCTGATCCACGAAGCAGGGAATGAAAATATCTACAATGGTTCTTCTTGCCATAATCAGGAGAAAACAGAGCCTGAAGCTGCCAGTGCGGCAGCGAAAGCCTCTTTGTCGAGCCTCAAATTTAAATTATTATTTTCGAAGTAGCCGACCAAATTTTCAGTCGCCATGTTCCCCACGAGCTCATCCTTGGCCATCGGGCAACCGCCATACCCGCGCATGGCCCCGTCGAAGCGGCGACAGCCGGCCTGGTAGGCAGCCTCCACCTTCTCCTGCCAGGAAGTGGGTGTCGTGTGCAGGTGCGCCCCAAACTCGATGTGCGGAAAGGCCGGCACCAGTTCGCTGAACAGGTAGGTAATATTCTCCGGATTGGAAACCCCGATGGTATCAGAAAGAGAGATGATCTTCACGCCCAGCTTATCCAGTTCCTCCACAAAGCGAATAACGGTAGCCGCATCCCAGGGATCGTTGTAAGGATTGCCGAAGCCCATGGAAATATACGTAACAAGCGTTTTGTTCTGGCGCTGGCAGATGTCCTGGATCTGGGACAGTTGGCCCATGGCTTCGGCGATGCTCTTGTTAGTGTTGCGCTGCTGAAAGGTCTCAGAGACGGAAAGCGGAAAGCCAGGTAATCGATCGCTGCATGGGAGGCGGCCTCTTCTGCGCCCCGCACATTGGCGATGATGGCCAGCAGTTTGGAACGGGTATCGCGCAGGTTCAATCCAGCCAGCACCTCGGCTGTGTCCGCCATTTGCGGTATAGCCTTGGGCGACACAAAGCTACCGAAGTCTATTGTGTCGAAGCCCACCTGCAGCAGCTGATTGATGTAGTCGATCTTTGTCTGCGTAGGTATAAAATCATGCAGGCCCTGCATGGCATCGCGTGGACACTCTATTATTTTGATGGTATCGTCTGTCATAGGAAATAGATTCAGGTCGTTTTGTCAAAGATACAATAAGCCTATGTTTGAATTGGGATTTGAGAAGAGAATTTGTGCCTGCCGGATGCAGCTCGTTCAAACCAGATCAGCCAGGTAAGCCAACCTGGTGCTGGCCCGGGTATAGCAGTACCTCAATTGTAACATCCCTATCTGCCTGATTGATAATGAGGTGATAATATTTTTTTATATGATCTTATCCTCCTATATTATGCTTGCGAAATACACATAATATTAAAAAAAGCTCCATGACCAGCATTAAGAAAAGTACAGTACTCATAACTGGGGGTGCTTCCGGCATAGGCAAGCTGATGGGCAGGAAATGCCTGCAGCGCGGTGCCAGTCGGGTGCTGGTGTGGGACATCAACCCTACCGCTTTGCAGCAGACTCACCAGGAGCTCAGCAATGCTGGTTATGAAGTACATACCTGGCAAGTGAACGTGGAGATGCGGCGCAGGTACGGCAGGCAGCCGAAGATGTACAGAGCCGCTTTGGAGCGCCGGATATACTTGTGAATAATGCGGGCATTGTGGTAGGTAAGCCATTTGTGGAGCACACGATGGCCGAAATCGAGCGGACCATTCATGTCAATGTGCTGGGCGCCATGCTCGTGGCACAGGCGTTTTTGCCAGCGATGGTGGCGCGAGAGAAGGGCCATATTGTGAACATAGCCTCGGCAGCGAGTCTGCTCCCCAACCCGCGCATGAGTGTGTATGCGGGGAGCAAATGGGCAGTGCTCGGCTGGTCTGAAAGTCTGCGGCTGGAACTGGAGCAAACCGGACCGGACCTGAAGGTGACCACCGTCACGCCCAGCTACATCGACACCGGCATGTTTGCCGGCGTGAAAGCACCGCTGCTCACCCCGATCCTGCAGCCGGAGGAGATCACGGAGGCTATACTGCAGGCCGTGGAGCGCAACAAAATCCTGCTTCGCAAACCCTCTATCGTGCACCTGCTCCCCCTGCTTCGCGGCATTCTTCCCACCCGGTTGTTCGACACGGTGGCAGGCCGCTGGTTTGGGGTCTATACCTCTATGAATAGCTTTACCGGCCGACCGGCTGCCGACCAAAAACCGGCCTATGCGACCAAATCCTAACCTTTTCACCCGCTATGAACTCAACAAACACCTATGTAAACAGGGCCGGCACCGTCACGGAAGCAGACCCACAGGCCGTACTGGACCTCATCAAACAACAAAAGGCCTATTTTGCCGGAGGCCATACCCTGGACGTCAGCTTTCGGAAAGAGCAACTCCGGCGCCTCCTGGAGGCAGTGCGCAGCCACGAGCAGGAGCTGATCGATGCCATGTATGACGACTTCCGGAAACCTGCCTTTGAAACCTACACGACCGAAATAGGCTTTGTGGAGAAAGAGCTCCAGCTGGTGCTCAAAAAAATAGTACGCTGGGCGAAGCCGCAGTCAGTAGGCGAAACCCTGCTTAATTTCCCGGCCCGCAGCTATGTCTACTCCCAGCCTTACGGGGTTGCCCTGATCATCGGCCCCTGGAACTACCCTTTGCAGTTAGTGCTCAACCCGCTGATCGGTGCGCTGGCGGCAGGCAATTGCGCTATCATCAAGCCTTCCGAACTCACCCCTGCCACCTCAGCTGTGATTGCCCGGCTGATTTCGAAAACGTTTGATCCGAGGCTGGTCACTGTAGTCCAGGGAGGCGTGCCTACTACCCAGCTTCTATTGGCCCAGCGGTTCGACTACATATTTTTTACGGGCAGCACACAGGTGGGCCGTGTGGTCATGAAAGCTGCTGCCGAACACCTGACTCCGGTTACGCTGGAGCTTGGTGGCAAGAGCCTGTGATCGTGGCCGAAGACGCTGACCTGGGCCTGGCTGCACGCCGCATCGCATGGGGTAAGTTTATGAACGCTGGCCAGACCTGCGTGGCCCCCGACTACCTGCTGGTACATGAGCAGGTGAAAGACGAGCTGATAGAGCGGCTGCGCATCGCCATCCAGGAGTTTTATGGTGACTCGCCACGTCACAGCCCGGACTTTGCACGCATTATCAACGACCGGCACTACCGCCGCCTGAGCGGCTATCTGCAGGACGGCGTCGTGCGCATCGGCGGACAGCACGATGCTGACAGCCGTTTCATCGCACCGACTGTGCTGGATCAGGTAAACTGGCAACATCCTGTCATGCAGGACGAAATATTCGGGCCTATCCTGCCTGTGCTTACCTATACCCATCTGGATGAAGCGATCCGGCAGGTCAATTCGAAAGAGAAGCCCCTTGCATTGTACTTCTTTTCATCCAATGAAGTGCAGCAGCAACGCGTGCTGGAAGAGCTTCACTTTGGAGGCGGCTGTATCAACGATACTATTTCACACCTCATTAACCCTAACCTTCCTTTTGGCGGTGTAGGGGAAAGCGGTGTTGGCAGTTACCATGGGCAGGCCAGCTTTGAGCTATTCTCCAACCAGAAGAGTGTCGTGCACCGCGGTACCTGGATTGACCTTCCGCTACGCTATCCACCCTACGGCAACCGGCTTGCTTTTGTCAGGAAGCTATTCAAATGGTTATAGGTCAAGGTATAGGTATAGCAGCTATGTAGCCGCACCCTGTTGCTTCCCGTATGCAAATAAATGAGGCATTGCCGTATAGGAGCTATACACCCATATATACCTGACATGACTATGGAAAACCTGATAGAATACCTGGACGAATCACTTGTTCCGCTGGAGGAGAAAGTGAAAGAGTACCTGCATGTGGAACGTGATATCCGGTTGCTGGAAGTGGAAGTGCTTTCGCTACAGAGCATGAAGCACGACTTCGACCCGGAGCAGAACATTGAACAACAGCTGACAGATCAGCAACCGCAGAACTCCCTGAACGACAAAGAGCAGAAACTGAAAGAATTGCTTGAAAAGTACAAGGACCTGCAACAAGAGGTGATCGCGATGCTGCCGGACCAGAATAAGTTTGTAGAGCTGAACCTGGGCTATGGGCCGAGTATGGTAGGGTATTTCACAGTAGACCCTGAAACCCGCACACCGCTTGAGGAGCCGGTACTGCGCGTGGTGCACTAACTTACTACCTTTGCAAATCAACCAAAGTTTTTTCACCATAATCCACTCGCATGGGCTTACTTTTCTTATACCTGGCCATCGCGCTGTTGTTCTCTTTCTTATGCTCGCTGCTCGAAGCGGCTTTGCTCAGCATCACTCCATCGCATGTGAGCATTACAGCACAGGAAAATCCGGCGCTCGGCAAACACCTGCAAGAGTTCAAAGACAATATTGACCGCCCGCTGGCAGCCATCCTCACCGTCAACACTTTTGCGCACACTATAGGAGCAGCCGGTGTAGGTGCACAGGCCCAACTAATCTGGGGGGAGGAATACCTGTCTCTGATCTCAGCTATCCTGACCATCATCATCCTGATCTTATCGGAGATCATACCCAAAACACTCGGGGCGAACTACTGGAGACAACTAACGCCCTTTACGGTTACGAGTTTGCGCATCATGATTTACTCGCCGCTCTACCCGCTTATCGTGCTGTCGCAGTTTATCACCAAGCGACTGAAGCGCGACAAAGACAAGAGCGTCCTTAGCCGCGCAGATTTTACGGCTATGGCTGAGATCGGTATCAAAGAAGGTATTTTCAAAAGAGGTGAATCCCAGATCCTGCGCAACATCCTGCGCTTTAACCAGGTTCTGGTGCGCCACGTCATGACACCCCGTACTGTGATTTACGGTGCGCAGGAAGAGATGCCCATCGTTGACTTTTTCAAGCAAGCCAAGACGCTGCGCTTCTCCCGTATTCCGGTCTACCAGAACAGCCTCGACGACATCAACGGCTATGTGCTTAAGGACGAGGTGCTCTCAAAACTAATTGACAACCAGGGCCACCTGCCTCTAAAAACGATACGCCGCGACATAGAGGTTGTGACCGAGTATATGCCTATACCTGAACTGTTCAGCAGATTGCTCAAAGAGCAAAACCACATTGCACTGGTAGTCGACGAGTATGGCGGTACAGCCGGCATTGTGACCATGGAAGACATCATTGAAACATTGTTGGGCATGGAGATCATGGACGAGATGGACAACGTGGAAGACATGCAGAAATGGGCCCGCGAGAACTGGGAGAAAAGAGCCAAAGGCATCGGGTTTAAGACAGAGTAAGCATCACGTCTTGGGCATACCGAATCATACTAAAAGGAAAACACCCCGCTGTCTGGTTGATAGCGGGGAGTTTCTGTTTTACCCAATCAATCTATACGTCTTAGTGAAACTGTTCTTCTTCAGTAGAACCCACCAAGGCCGCTGTTGAGGCAGTACCTGACGTCACGGTATTCTGGATGGCATCAAAGTAAGCGGTACCGACAAAGGACTGGTGCTTCACGGCTTTGAAGCCCTCTTTTACCAACCCGAATTCACGCTCCTGCAGCTCGGAGTAACCGGCCATGCCGCGTGCCTTGTAGGCTTTGGCCAGTTCGAACATGCTGGTGTTGAGTGCATGGAAGCCGGCCAGCGTGATGAACTGGAACTTATAGCCCATCTTTGCCAATTCTTCCCGGAATGTTTCCATCTCCTCCACGCTCAGTTTGGCAGCCCAGTTAAAGGACGGAGAACAGTTGTAGGCCAGCAGCTTGCCCGGATATTCCGTGTGTATGGCCTCTGCAAACTTACGAGCCTGAGCCAGGTCTGGCGTAGAGGTTTCCATCCAGATCAGGTCGGCGTAAGGCGCATAGGCCAGGCCGCGGGCTATACCTTGTTCGATACCACAGTTCACGCGGTAGAAGCCCTCGCTGGTGCGTTCGCCAGGTATGATGAATTCATGGTCTCGTGGATCGATATCACTGGTGATCAGGTTAGCGGCGTCGGCGTCGGTTCGGGCCACCAGCAGGGTAGGCACACCCATCACATCGGCAGCCAGTCTTGCCGCCACCAGTTTGTTGATAGCCTCCTGTGTCGGCACCAGCACCTTGCCGCCCAAGTGACCGCACTTCTTGGCGCTGGACAGCTGGTCCTCGAAATGCACCCCGGCAGCTCCGGCCTCGATCATCATTTTCATCAGCTCAAAGGCATTCAGGTTACCACCAAAACCGGCCTCGGCATCGGCCACGATCGGCACCATCCAGTCAATCTCTCCATCACCGGTCACACTTTGGATCTGGTCGGCGCGCAGCAGGGCGTTGTTGATCTTCTTGATCACGTTCGGCACACTGTCCGCAGGGTATAAACTCTGGTCAGGGTACATGTGCCCAGCCAGGTTGGCGTCGGCGGCGACCTGCCAGCCGCTCAGGTAAATGGCGTTGAGACCAGCCTGCACCTCCTGCACCGCTTGATTGCCTGTCATGGCACCTAGTCCGGCCACATAGGCCTCGGTGTGTAGCTTGTGCCACAGTTTCTCAGCCCCGTTGCGGGCCAGGGTATACTCGATCTTGACGGAGCCCTGCAGTTTCACAACTTCATCGGCGGTGTACGGTCTTTTTATACCTGCCAACGTGGGTTCACGAGCCAGTCTTGCTGGATAGCCTGAATTCTTTCTGTCTTGTTCATGGGAGTTTGGGAGTTTAAGAATTTAAGAGTTTGAGAAGTGGGAATTAAACAGATTAGGAATTGGGGCGTTTCAGGTTTCGGGTTTAAAGTTTTGAGCTAGGTGCTAGTTTAGGTAGGAAGAGAAATTAGCTTCTGGGCATCATTGCTTCTTATTTCCTAAACTCTCACATCACTCACTCCTCAACTCTCAAACTCCCCAACTCCTAAACTTCAATCAAAGTATTTATAGGCCGGGAGAGTGAGGAAGTCGACGAAGCAGGTGGAGAGCACGAGCTCGGAGAAGAGCTGCGAGGCACGCTCAAAGTGGCAGTTTTTGAACATGGCCAAGCCAACTTCCTCTTTGATGTGCTCGGTCTCTTCTTTGATCAGTTGCAACACACGCTCTTCGGTGATGGGCTCGCCTCGGCGGTATAGGTGCCTCGTGGTGCAGCCACTGCCATACCTGTGCGCGTGAGATTTCGGCAGTAGCGGCGTCTTCCATCAGGTTGTGGATGGCAGCTGCGCCGGTGCCGCAGAGCCAGTTGCCCAGGTATAGGATGCCCACATTGATGTTCAGTCGCAGGCCCGCCTCTGTAATCTTGCTCCCTTCTATCCTGAAGTTGAGCAGGTCATCGGCTTTTACTTTCACCTCTTCGCGCAGCACTTCTTTCTGGTGCGGCTTCTCTCCGATCACCTTGTCGAAAGCCTCCCGCGCCACCGGAATCAAATCCGGATGGGCTACCCACGTACCGTCAAAACCGTTCCGGGCTTCGAAATCCTTATCGGCTTTCACTTTCTCGAAGGCCATTTTGTTCACAGTCGGGTCGTGTCGATTCGGGATGAAAGCCGCCATACCGCCCATGGCATGCGCCCCCCGCTTGTGACAGGTCTGCACAAGCAGATCGGTATAGCTTTCATAAAGGGCACCTGCATGGTGATGGCCGTACGATCCGGAAAAATCACATCGGGCTGGTTGCGGAATTTCTTGATGGCGCTAAAGATATAGTCCCAGCGACCGGCGTTGAGGCCGACGATATGCTCACGCAGTTCGTACAGGATCTCGTCCATCTCAAAAGCGGCCAGTATGGTCTCGATCAGCACAGTCGCTTTGATGGTACCGACAGGTATATCCAAAGCCTCCTGCGCCGCTACGAAAACATCATTCCACAGGCGGGCCTCTAAGTGACTCTCTAGCTTAGGAAGGTAGAAGTATGGGCCGGTACCGCGGGTAATCAGCTCTTTGGCATTATGGAAGAAGAAAAGTCCGAAGTCAAACAGGGCGGCTGAGATCGGTTTGTCGCCGATTACCAAGTGCTTTTCAGTCAGATGCCAGCCTCTTGGGCGCACCTTCAGCAAAGCCACTGAATCTTTCAGTTGGTATACCTTACCGTTTTGGTAAGTGATAGTGCGACGTACCGCATCATAGAGATTGAGCTGTCCCTGCACCACATTTTCCCAAGTAGGCGAGTTCGCGTCCTCAAAGTCAGCCATGAACACATCGGCCCCGGAGTTCAGCGCATTGATCACCATTTTGCGGTCCACCGGTCCAGTAATTTCCACGCGGCGCATCTGCAGGTCGGCAGGTATAGCCCCTATTTTCCAGTCCCCTTCCCGAACCGCCTTGGTTTCCTGCAGAAAATCAGGACGCTCACCGGCATCGATGCGCTCTTGCCGCTCCGCTCTCGCTTTCAGGAGCTCGGCTCTTCTGATTTCAAAGCGCTCGTGCAACATGATCAGAAAGTCCACGGCTTCAGGAGTCAAAACTTGTTCTATCCCTTTAACAGGCAATCCTTTTACTTGGGCTGTGCTCTCTACTAACATAATTATAAACTTGAGGTGATGGATTGTGATTTTATCATCTATACGCGAACATTTTAATTTTGGCGAATTTTCGCTAAATAAATTTTATTCGTTTTTAGGAAATAATCGCAAAAGGGCGTTTATTAGCATACAGACCACAAAAAAATTTTGCATGAGGCTACAGGAGGATGTTATCCGGCTTATACTCGGACTGAAGATCAAGCAGTTAAGAGCAGAAAAAAGCATCTCGCTGACCGATCTGGCCACGACTACAGGTATATCGGTGTCGTACCTCAATGAAATAGAGAAAGGTAAAAAGCACCCCAAGCCAAGCAAGATCGCCGTAATAGCCGATGAACTAGGGGTAACCTACGACTATCTGGTGTCACTGCAGTTGAGCAAGCGCCTTCAACCCGTGGGTGAACTGCTGCAATCCAATATCCTGTCGGAGCTGCCACTTGAGCACTTCGGTCTGGACATCAGTCGACTGCTGGACCTGTTTGCGACTGCACCTACCAAGCTTAGTGCCTTCGTCAACACATTGCTGGAGATTTCGCGCGCCTTTGACCTGCGGGTAGAGCAATTCTACTTCTCTGCCCTCCGCTCCTACCAGGAGTTACATGATAATTACTTTGAAGACCTAGAACTGGAAGCAGAGCGCTTTATGGAGGAGCAGGGTATAAGCCCAGAGCAAACCCCGTCTTTCGAGCAACTGGCAGGTATACTGGAATCTGTATTTAACATAAAAATTGAAACAGAGACAGTGCAAGACCATCCGGAGCTTGCCCCGCTACGATCAGTCTTTGTACCGGGTGCTATACCTCGGTTGTCCCTTAACCCAAATCTGACAGAACAGCAACGTGCTTTTGCGATAGCCCGTGAGATTGGCTTCCAAGTATTGCAGTTGCAACCACGTCCGTACACCGCCACCTGGGTGCGGGTAGGTTCTTTTGAGGAAGTTCTGAACAACTTCAAAGCTTCCTACTTTGCAGTTGCCCTCCTGCTCAACCGCGACCGTTTGGTACAGGATATGGAGAACTTTTTCGCAGAGCCGGTTTGGCAGCCTCAGTTAATGCTTCAGCTGATGGAGAACTACAGTACCTCCCCCGAAACGCTGCTGCACCGCCTGACCTCGCTCCTGCCCCGCTTTTTCAACATCAAGCAGCTCTTTTTCCTGCGCTTCCATCACCATGCGGCCTCTGATCGTTACTCGCTCACAAAAGAGCTGCATCTTTCCGGGCTGCACAATCCACATGCCTCTTTTCTGAACGAGCATTACTGCCGCCGCTGGATCTCACTCACCTTGTTTGAGGAAATGGAACAGCAGAAGTTAACCGGCCAGCTTGATCAGCCACTGGTAGGTATACAGCGCTCCTCTTACATCAATTCTACAAACGAATACCTGGTACTGGCACTTGCTCAACCAACTGAAAGCCTGACCGGCACGATCAGCATTGGACTGCTGCTCAACGAAAACCTGCGCCGCAAAGTCCGCTTCCTGGACGACCCGGCCATTCTGCACCGCTACGTAAACGAAACCTGTGAACGTTGTCCTGCGACCGACTGCCTGGAACGCGCCGCGCCACCTGTGATACTTGAGAAGCAGCTGTGGCAGGAGAAGGTGATGGAGACGCTGGACAAGTTGAAAGGGTAAGCAGACATTCTGGCTTTATCCTTCTGAAGAAATCACAAGCAGACCTACCGGCTTTCAGGTAAAACTCCTATCTTCGGGTTTAGATCCTACACCCTACCCATGGCCCAGTTTTATTTCAGCCAGACTTCGGTTACACAGGAGTTCAACGCTCCGCTTTCGCTCTTTGAACTGCACCAGCAGATACGGGAGGAACTGGAGCTGGCATTTCCGGACAGTTACTGGGTAGTGGCGGAGATCTCGCAGGTAACGCCGGACCGGCGCAAGGGGCACTGCTACCTCAACCTCGTCGATAAAGGCGATAACCCGCGTGGCGCCATACAAGCGCAGGCCAGGGCTACGATCTGGAGCAGCCGTTTTCAGATGCTGGGGCGGTATTTTGAGGAGAAAACGGGGCAGCCGCTTAAAGCCGGACTTAAAATTCTTTTTCAGGCACAGGTACGCTTTCACGAGCTCTACGGGCTGAGCCTCGACATCATCAACATCGACGCCAACTATACCATCGGCGACTTAGCCAGGCAGCGGCAGGAAACCCTGAAGCGACTGGAGGCTGAGGGACTACTCACGGCTAACAAGGAGCTGGAAATGCCATTGGTGCCACAGCGACTGGCCATTGTGTCGTCGGCGACTGCGGCCGGCTATCAGGATTTTATCCATCAACTCGAAAACAACAGCTACGGCTATACCTTCGACACGCGGCTTTTTCCGGCGACAGTCCAAGGCAACGAGGCTCCGGCCTCCATCACCAAGGCCATGGACCTGATCGCCAGATATAGCCACTTGTTCGATGCTATCGTGATCATTCGTGGGGCGGCTCGCAGACTGACCTGGGCTGTTTTGATGATTATAAGGTAGCCGCTGCCATTGGCAATTCCCCCCTGCCCGTGATAACAGGTATAGGCCACGAGCGCGACGAGAGCATTGCAGACTTAGTAGCCCATACCCGCCAGAAAACACCGACGGCTGTGGCCAATTACCTGATAGACAAAGCACATTCTTTCGAATCGGAAATGGAGGGCTGTTTGACAGCATTTATATGTTCGCCAGCCAGCAAATACGCCTCACTGCTGACAAATTGGAACGGCAGAGCCTAAAGATATCGAACCTTACCAATGGCTTTCTGCAGGAAAACCGGGAGCAGCTGGAGCATTTCTCTAAGAGTCTGCTGCTCAAGCCAAAGAGCTTCCTTGAAAACCAAAAGCACCAGCTGCTGAACTCGGAGAGGTTGCTGCAGGCTTATACGAAAGACCTGCTGCACCTGCGCGGAAAGGAACTAAGCGACCTCACGGTTTGTGTGGAAGGCATAGGTCAGCGCTGGCTGCATATGAAGGAACAGGACCTGAACAAGCTCGTGCACTGCATCGAAACGGAGGCCAAGGACAAGCATAAGCGGAGTCAGCTCAGCTTTGTAAAATGCAGCGACCGCCTGCAGTACAGCGCCCAGAAAAAACTCAGCTCCGACAGCCACCGGCTAGATATGCTGGAGATGCGCATTCAGGCCAATGATCCGGAAAAACTGCTGTTGCGTGGCTATACCCTGACGCTGATCAACGGCAAGATCATTAAGTACATGGGGCAGGTGAAAGAGGGAGATGTGATCGAGACCCGCCTGCAGGACGGCAAGGTGCATAGTTTGGTTGTAAACAAAGACGAAAATGAATAACAAGGACATAAACAAAATGACTTACCGCGAGGCCACCCAGGAACTGGAGGAGATTCTGCGGGCCATTGAAAGCGACTCTGTGGATGTGGACGAACTTACCCAAAAGGTGCAGCGCTCTTCCCTACTGATCAAATTCTGCAAAGACAAGCTGCGCAATGCCGAAAACGCAATTAACCAGGTGTTCAATGAGGAGAACTGCGAAGAGCCGGCTTCGAAGTCTGAGAAAGGAAGTGCAGGCAGTGGTACTTTGTTTCAGTAGGTATAGCCAACCAGCCCATGAAGAAATTTGCCCTCGTGCTGATCATCCTGCTGATAGGCTTGATCGTTTACAATGTGACGAACATTGACTTTACGGATTCGCTGAGCTCTGTACCCAACCAGCATGTATATATGCGATTGGTGGCCAATATACTGGTACTGATTTCACTGGTTATCAGCTATCGCAGGTATAGTCGAAAAACGGATAACCAGTCGCAGAAGTAGCCTATACCTCTATCAGATACAAAAAGCCCCGGACTGTTCTAAAACAGCCGGGGCTTACTTGTTTCACTATAACCAATTTACAACAATTCTTTCGGAAGCTTTTTCTGCTTCAGCCCGATCAGCCGTGACAGGAGTTTGCGGGCTTCTTCGCAGCTGTCGAGGTGATACTTTGCAACGGAGTGCGTATTCCCGATCTTGACGGTATAGGCCTCTCGCGGCATAGCCTTAAAGATATCCTCATCACCCCAGTCGTCGCCAATGGCCAGCACGAAGTCGTGGGGGTACATATTGAGCCAGTAACTGGTCGCTTTGCCTTTGCTGACCTCCTGCGCCTTGATTTCCACGGCCATTTGTCCGTCGAGCACCTGCAGGTTGCTGTTGGTGGCCAGGAAGTTGAGGTGACTCACGAGTTCACGGGCACGCAACTCTCCCAGACCAGTCTCTACGCGGCGGTAGTGCCATACCAGCGAGTATTCCTTCTCTTCGATAAACGAGCCAGGCGTGCGGTCCACGTACAGGTCCAGGATCAGGCGGATATCACTCTTCCAGTCATCGATCAGGCTGGTCATGGTTTGCCAGCCGGTGCCGCGCTGTTTTATCCAGACGCCATGCTCGGCTATCAGGTCGATGTTGAGATGACCCAACCAGCGCTGCATGTTGTCTTTCTCGCGACTGCTGATTACCACTACCCTGTTTTTAGAGTTGCTGCTCAGCACCTGCAACAGCTCCAGCAGGTCTTCGTCAGGGGCGGCCATGAGCGGACGGTTATGGTAGTCTACCAGGGCCCCGTCGTACTCCAGGAAGAACAGGCGGGAGCTTGCCTCTTCGTAGGAATTGCTGAGCTCCTGGTAAGTCGCCTCGTCGAGGTAGGTCGTAGCCATGGACAGCTGCTTGATCTTCACATAAGACAGGCGGTCCATGAACATGCTCACCCAATGGTGGATATTATACCTGCGCAGCGACTCCTGCATGTGTCGCATGTGCTGCTGCTGCACATCTTCCGGCATGGTCAGGGCCGTATGCAGCGTCTCTACCATCTGGTTGATATCGTTCGGGTTAATGAGTAAGGCCTCTGAAAGCTCCTTCGAAGCACCCGCCATTTCACTCAGGATCAGCACTCCTTTCTGGTCGAGCTTACTGGCCACATACTCCTTGCACACCAGGTTCATACCGTCGCGCATGGGTGTTACCAGCGCCACATCGGCCATGCGATAGAAGGCAGAAAGCGTCTCCAGTGGGTAAGAGCGGTAGAAATACTGGATCGGGTTCCAGTTCATGTGGCTGTAATTGCCATTTATACGGCCTACCAGTTCATCCACCTCCTCTTTCAGCTCTTTATACTTCTCCACGGCATCGCGTGATGGCACCACCAGCATCACCAGCGTCACCTTCTCGTGAAATTCCGGGTAGCGCTCCAAAAACAGCTCAAATGCTAGTAGGCGCTGCGGTATACCTTTGGAGTAGTCCAGGCGGTCGATGGAAAGTATTATCTTTTTAGAGTGCAGGTTATTACGGTAAATCTTTTCCCGCTTTTTAACCTCATCACTTTCAGCCGTCTGCTCATACTTTTCATAGTCTATCCCCATTGGGAAAGAGTCGACAAGCAGGGATCGATTGCCGGTGTTGATCCAGCCATGCGTACTGCCGTGGCCTACCAGTCGGTTGACGGAGCTCAGGAAGTGGCGCATGTCGTCGTAGGTATGGAAGCCGATCAGGTCGGAGCCCAGCATGCCTTCCAGCAGTTCTTTGCGCCAGGGCAGGAGGCGGAATACCTCATACGATGGAAAAGGAATGTGCTGAAAGAAGCCAATGGTGCTACCCGGTAGTTTCTCGCGCAGCATAGAAGGCAGCAACAGCAACTGATAGTCATGTACCCAGATGGTGTCGTCTGGCTCGGCCACTTTCACCAGCTCGTCGCAGTACTTCTGGTTTACCTCTACATAGGTTTCCCAAAGCTGCTGCTCGTAGATGGCGTACTGACTGAAGTAGTGGAAAGTAGGCCACAGCGTTTCGTTGCTGAAGCCCTCGTAAAACTCTTTTATCTCTTTGTCTGAAAGAAAGACCGGGTGCATGTTCTGCCCGTTCAGGTTGTCGATAATTTGCTGCTGTTGCGATTCATCTTCGACTACCATGCCAGGCCAGCCAATCCAAAGGTTGTTCTTCTTTTTGTAGATAGAGCCTAACCCCGTTGCGAGGCCTCCCTCACTCGGTTTAAAATCAAGCCGACCTTCGCTTTCCTGTAGCTTTACAGGGAGTCGGTTTGATACAATAATCAATTTTGCCATGTGATTATACCTTATGTCAGGCTTCTGCAGCTGCTGGCCTAGGGTGTGGTCCAACAGCATTCAGTGTCCGGATTCAAAAAAATTCTCTGCCTATTTGTGGTACAGGCAGTCTTTATATCATACGGATATAGTTGCATGCACGTTTTAACTATATAGTCATTTTTCTATTAAATAAAATCCCCTCCTGACACAGAAGCATTTACCTGGCAGGAAATACCCATCTTGCTGAATAAGCGTATGTGAGAGGCGTTCACAGGACGTTAAACCTGACTGTTTATAGCTTATGCAACGATTATCTCAATTTCTGGCTGAACTGGATCATCTTGCACTCGGACTGCTGATCATGGGTGTTGCCATATTGGTAGGACTGCTGGTGAAAGTGCTGCTCTTCTGGCTGCTGAACCTCTACAACCGCAAGACCAGCCCACAGCTAATGGCCTCGGTTACGCGCCATCTTGACCGGCCTCTCACCTTTTTTATACCGCTGCTCTTTGCCGCTTTTGTGCTCAGCTCCACACCTTTCACGCCTGATCAGTACTATTTTTTCAGACGCCTGATCGAACTGCTGAACATTGCCGGTTTTGGCTGGATTCTGCTGCATTTGGTGTTTGTAGTGCAGGATATGGTGCGGCTCAGGTACAATATCACCAAAGAAGACAACATACGGGAGCGGCGCCTGATCACACAGCTGCAGTTTATCAAAAAGCTGTCCATGGTGCTGATCAGCTTCATTACGATTTCGCTCATGCTGCTCTCCTTTGAGCCGGTTCGCAAGCTGGGCACCGGTATGCTGACTTCGGCAGGTATAGCAGGCATCATCGTGGGTTTTGCGGCCCAGCGCTCCTTGTCTAACCTGCTTGCCGGTTTGCAGATCGCCTTTTCGCAGCCTATCCGCATTGACGATGTGCTAGTGCTGGAGGGTGAGTTTGGCCGGGTGGAGGAAATCACGCTGACCTATGTGGTCCTGCGCATCTGGGACAACCGCCGCATGGTGCTGCCGCTTAACTACTTTATCGAGAAGCCCTTCCAGAACTGGACCCGCAGCAGCTCCGACATCCTGGCCACGGTACACCTATACCTGGACTACCGGGCTCCGATCGAGAAGATACGGGCCGAGCTGGCTCACATTCTCGAAAATACGCCGCTGTGGGACCGCCAGGTGCAGAACCTGCAGGTAACCGATGCCAAAGAACGTACCCTGGAGCTGCGGGTGATGGTGAGCGCCCCAAGTTCGGGGGCGGCCTGGGATTTAAGGTGCCATATCCGCGAAAAACTTATTACCTTTATACAGGAGCACCACCCGGAAGCACTGCCTAAAATCCGGGCCTCCCTTGATCAGGAAACCATTTCTGACCGAACACAGTAACAGCTTACACATTTGCCAAAGGATAAACCAAAACATGGATTACTTTAAAGGAATTGACCCTGATCTTGTCAATTGGGTCATTATACCTGTACTTATATTTCTAGCCCGTATTATGGACGTGACGCTGGGCACCCTGCGCATCGTTTTCATCTCGAAAGGCGACAAAGTGATTGCCCCTTTGCTGGGGTTCGTTGAAGTGCTCATCTGGCTGGTAGCCATTACACAGGTGATGCAAAACCTGAGCAACTTCGCATCCTACTTTGCCTGGGCCGCAGGCTTTGCCACCGGCAACTTCCTGGGTCTCCGTATTGAGCAGAAACTGGCTTTGGGCCAAGTGGTGGTGCGCGTCATCACCGTCGACTCAGGCGATCAGCTGATCGACCGCCTGGCCGGCCGTGGCTACCGCCTCACCGCCCTCGACGCCAAAGCACCCGCGGTAAAGTGAATCTGCTCTTCATGATCGTCAAGCGCAAGAAGCTTCAGGAGGTCATCGACATTATCCGGGATTATAACCCGAATGCCTTCTACTCAATTGAAGACGTGCGCTCGGTGTCCGAAACGGGTATGCCGGAGGAAGAAGGCGAGCGCAAAAGAAACTACAAGAAGTTTTTGCCGCTGCGGAAGGGGAAGTAGAGTCAGAGTTTGCAGGATTAGTTAGCGTTTGAGTGCCCGGTTGGCTCCCCTGCCCCAGAACAGCAATAGTTGCTATACCTGCAACATCCAGTTGCAACGGAAGCACTAGCTACAAAAAGAGAGCATCTGTCCAATCTGAACAGATGCTCTCTTCTACAAAATATACTTTTAAATTACGCCCCTGGCTGATACTTAAAATACACCACGGCCATCGGCGGCAACTTCAGCACGACAGAGTAATCATGCCCATGGAAAGAATCAGGTATAGCCTGCAGTGTACCATGGTTGTGGAAATTACTGCCACCAAAATGGCCGTCGTCGCTATTGAACACCTCCACCCAGTTGCCTCCGGTCGGTACCCCTAAACGGTAATGCTCGTGCACACCCGGTGTTAAGTTACAAACCACCAGCAGCTGGTCTTCAGGTCGCTCCCCTTTTCGCAGGAAACTCATCACACTGTTATGCGCATCGTTAAAGTCGATCCACTCAAAACCTGACGGATCAAAGGCTTTGCTATAGAGGGCTGGCTGCTCACGGTAGGTATGGTTCAGGGCGCGGATAAGCTCCTGTATACCTGCATGGTATTTATACTCCAGCAAGTGCCAGTCCAGACTGCTGTCGTGATTCCACTCACTGCTCTGGGCGATTTCACCACCCATAAACAGCAGTTTGGCACCCGGATGCGCGTACATGTAGGTATAGAGCGCCCGCAGGTTAGCGAATGCCTGCCATTCATCGCCCGGCATCTTCCGGATCAGGGAGCCTTTGCCGTGTACCACCTCATCGTGGGATAGTGGCAGCATGAATCGTTCGCTGAAAGCGTAGATGATACTGAAGGTGATATCCCCCTGGTGGTGTCTGCGGTAGATCGGATCCTTGGAAAAATACGTGAGCGTGTCGTGCATCCAACCCATCATCCACTTCATATCGAAGCCCAGTCCGCCATCCTCTACTTTGCCTGTCACCTGCGGCCAGGCCGTGGATTCTTCGGCAATGGTCAAGGTATCCGGGAACTGCTCATGCACGGCATGGTTAAAGTCTTTCAGGAAAGAAATCGCTTCCAGGTTTTCACGCCCGCCAAATTCGTTCGGGATCCATTCATCATGCTTGCGGCTGTAGTCCAGGTATAGCATCGATGCCACGGCATCTACTCGTAAACCATCCACATGGTACTTGTCGAGCCAGAATAGCGCGTTGCTGATCAGGAAAGAACGCACCTCGTTGCGACCGTAGTTGAAAATGTAGCTGTTCCAGTCCGGATGATAGCCTTTGCGTGGATCGGCGTGCTCAAACAGGTGCGTACCGTCGAAATAGGCCAGGCCGTGCTCGTCAGACGGGAAGTGCGAGGGCACCCAGTCCATAATCACGCCAATGCCTTCGCGGTGTAGCGCATCGATCAGGCACATGAGGTCTTCCGGTGAACCGTAGATACTGGCCGCTGCAAAGTAACCTGTAATCTGGTAACCCCAGGATCCACTGAACGGATGGTACATCACGGGCATGAACTCTACATGCGTAAAACCCAGATTCTTGACATAAGCCGGCAGTTCCTCAGCCAGCTCGCGGTAGGTCAGCGGACGGTTGTTGTCTTCGGGCTTGCGACGCCAGGAACCCACGTGCAGTTCGTAAACCGAATACGGCTGCGGCTGGCCATGGCGCGACATGCGCTGCTCCAGCCAACTGTCGTCCTGCCAGCTGTGGTGCAACTCGTGCACGACCGAAGCCGTTTGCGGCGGTTTTTCACGGCGCAGCGCAAAGGGGTCGCTCTTCTCAACATGGTACATGTGATAGCGCGACCGGATATGGTACTTGTACAGCATCCCTGCCTGCACATCCGGCACAAAGCCTTCCCATATGCCCGAGCCATCAGCCCTTGCCTGTAGCTGGTGGCTTTCGCGGTTCCATGAGTTGAAGTCGCCCATCACCGAAACCTGCTCAGCATTCGGGGCCCATACCGCAAAGTAAGCGCCCTTGGTACCCTGTCGCTCCATCAGGTGCGAGCCCAGCTTCTCGTATAGGTTGAAGTGACGGCCTTCGCGGAACAGGTAGATATCAAACTCTGACAGGCGGCTGATGTCGTAATATACCGGCCCGGTCTGTTCCTGCTGTGGCTGCTCCATCACAGGTGCAGGCGTAGTAGACAAGCCTGTCTCCTGTGCCTCCGCCTCCTGTTGCTGCGTCACCGATTTGGCGGACCTGCCTCGTTTTGGTTTTGTTTCAGTAGTTGCAGCCGTCGCCTCTGTTGTGGTAGCCTTGGCTGCAGCTGCACGTCCCCGCTTTGGCTTCACCATTACCTCCTGCGCCGCCTCTCCCATCTCAGCGGTATCCGATTTACGCGGTCTTCCCCTTTTGGCAGGAGCCGCAGCCGCTCCTGACTGCACTTCCACAGTGGCTATCCCTTCCTCCTGCTTGCTTTTCTTCCTGCCTCCGGATTTTTTTGTGGCCGTGCCATCGCTCATGGCTGCGCTGGTTCCGGTTTCCATACCTGTTCCCGCCAGCGGGTTCTGCTGTGTGTTCTCCTGTTCCTTTTTCTTAGCCATTCTGATATTTCCTCATGATGTACTTTATGCCCCTGATTGGGATGAGCACCCAATCCGGACGGTTGTTCAGTTCATATCCCAATTCATAAATCGCCTTCTCCAACAGGAAGGTCTCCATCAGCACTTCTACGTCTTCCTCGTTTTGCGGCACCACGCCTGTCCCTTGGGTTATACCCAGGTAGGTATGCATGAAGAAGCCGCTGGCATAGTGGTACCATTGCTCAGCCCAAGTCTCGAGGTAGTCGCCATCTTCTTTGCGGAAGCTGTCCTGCTGGAACAACGCATTGTAAGCGGCATAGTGGAAAGAGCGGATCATACCGGCCACATCACGCAGCGGAGAGCGCTTCAGCCTGCGTTCGCTGAACGAACGGGCTGGCTCCCCTTCGAAGTCGATGATGATGAAGTCGCGGCCTGTGAACAGCACCTGTCCGAGGTGGTAGTCGCCATGGGTGCGGATCTTCATCGTGTCGATCTTGCGGCGGAAGATCATTTTGAGTCGCTCGAGCACCTCCTGACGCATTTGCAGCACTTCTTCGGCTTCAGCCCGCACAGCGTCCGGCAGGTTAGGCAGGTGCTTGCGCAAGCTGTCAAAATTGCTGCGCACCAGTGAGGTAAGCGACGAGTAAAGCGATCGCTGATAGTGCAGGGAGAAGTCCTCAGGTGCAAAGTCCTTCGAGGTAACCATGTCGGCCAACGCCAGGTGCATCTCGGCTGTGCGCTGACCGAGCAACTCGATGCGCTCTACTGAGGCACCGCCAAGTTGCAACTGCATGTGCTCCGGCGCTTCCGAGAACGGCACCGGACGTGCCAATGTGCCCGTGGTGTCAATCTGCTCAATATGCTCCTTGTGCGTCTGCAGTCTCTCAAAGAATCGCTTGAGCGAATCCTCCATGTATACCCAGGCATCGCCCTGGTTCGGCACCAGCTCCTGCAGCATCACGAGCACCATCGGCGGTTTGCCGTCCTCTTCATGCTCCACTGAGCCCAGGTACATCGGCACGTTCGGGAAATTCTTGTCCGTGAGCGCCTGCACGATCTCCACATCCGGATTCAGGGTGCGGTCGAGTTTGCGGTATACTTTCAGAAAGAACTGGTTGTCATACAGCACCGAAGTATTGCTTTGCTCGGCCCCAAGTATCTTGGAAGAAAGCGGATGCCCGATTTCTTTGATCTTGGCGGCGATAGAACGGCTACCCGTACCCACTAACTCAGCACTGTCCACTTTGATGCTCTTGCGTTTGGCCATCAGGTTGAGCAAGAGTTGGCGGTAGTCCTCGGAGTAAACAGCGTCGTAGAGGATGCCTTCTTTTCCATCCATGGTCACGCGGGCAATCACACTGTTCGGCTGACTGGCAATGAGTTCTTCTTCCTGCTCACCGCTTGTAAAGGCGATCGGTAGCTGGTACAGTTCCGGCAAACCTTCGTTGTAGCTCACTTCTATAAACAGCAGTGACGCTGCAAAGCGACCTGCCGTCATCGGCATGTTGTTCACCACCTGCATGCGCTGTATCGTGCGGGCCTTGCCACCGAACCAGCGGCGGTTCATCACATAAGGCGGCAGTACTTTGTTCTCAAGTGTTTTAAGCGCCCGCGCAGGTATAGGCTGGCTGAGTGTTGGCAGCTGCATGGCAGGCTTCTTCATGTCGAGGCCTTCGCGACCGCTCACTTCCTGTGGCTGCAGCTCGAACCAGTAATAGCCATGCGCGCCCATCGTGAGCACATAGCTATCCTCTTTTATCTGCGGGAATTTGTTTTTGCTGAACACCTCCACTGGCACGTAGCCTCTGAACTCCGGCAGGTCCAGTTCCACCGCCTCCGGGAAGCGCGACAGATTGGCAATCACCAGGATGTTCTCGTCCTGGTAAGAGCGCACAAAAGCCAGTACTTTGGCGTTGGACGGATTCAGAAAGCGAATCTCCCCACGGCCGAAAGCTTTGTAACGCTTGCGCATGTTGATGATGCGGCGCATCCACCAGAGCAGTGAGTTAGCGTTGTGCTGCTGCGTGTCCACGTTCACGGATTCGTACTTATACTCCGGGTCAATGATCACAGGCAGGTATAGCTTCTGCGGATTAGCCGTTGAGAAGCCGGCATTGCGGTTATCGTTCCACTGCATCGGGGTGCGAACGCCGTCGCGGTCACCCAGGTAGTAGTTATCGCCCATACCGATCTCGTCGCCATAGTATACTACTGGCGTTCCCTTCATGGAGAAGAGCAGCACATTCATCAGCTCTATCTTGGCGCGGTCGTTGCCTAGCAGAGGAGCCAGGCGGTGGCGTATACCCAGGTTGATCTTGGCGAGCGGATCGCGGGTGTATACCTTGTACATGTAGTCCCGTTCCTCATCGGTCACCATCTCGAGCGTGAGTTCGTCGTGGTTGCGCAGGAACATGGCCCACTGGCAGGTCTCCGGTATAGCCGGCGTCTGGTCAAAAATGTCGATGATCGGGTAACGGTCTTCCATCTTCACGGACATGAACAGGCGCGGCATGATCGGGAAGTGGTAGTTCATGTGGCATTCGTCGCCGTCGCCGAAGTAAGAGGCCGAATCCTCGGGCCACATGTTCGCCTCGGCCAGCAAGAGCTTGCCTTCGTATTTTTTGTCGACATGCGCCCGGAGCTTTTTCAGAAACTCATGTGTCTCTGGCAGGTTTTCGCAGTTGGTGCCGTCGCGCTCAAACAGGTAGGGTACGGCATCCAGACGGAAGCCATCCACACCCATGTCGAACCAGTAGTCCAGGGTCTTGAACACCTCTTTCTGCACCTCCGGATTGTCGTAGTTCAGGTCGGGCTGGTGATGGAAAAAGCGGTGCCAGTAGTATTGGCCCGCCACCGGGTCCCAGGTCCAGTTGCTCGGTTCGTAGTCGGTGAAGATGATGCGCACATCCTTGTACTGGGTCGGGTCATCGGTCCACACATAGAAGTCGCGGTGTTTGGAGCCCTTCTTGGCGCGGCGTGCCCGCTGGAACCAGGGGTGCTGGTCGGAAGTGTGGTTGATGACCAGCTCGGTGATGACCTTGAGCCCCCGACGGTGCGCTTCCTTCACAAACAGCTTGAAATCCTGCATGGTGCCGTAGCTCGGATTGATGCTGAAGTAGTCGGCAATGTCGTAGCCGTCGTCTTTGAGCGGCGATGGGTAGAAAGGCAATAGCCAGATAGCGGTTACGCCCAGCTCTTCCAAATAGTCGAGCTTCTGCATGAGCCCCTTAAAGTCGCCAATGCCGTCGCCGTTCCCATCCATGAAGGCCTTGATGTGCAGCTCGTAGATGATGGCGTCTTTGTACCAGTGAATGTTGTCGTCGAGAAGGGTGTTGTCTTCTGCCATATAGTTTTTTCGGTTTTATTCGTGTTTGCTGTGGTCGTCGGGCAGCCAGGTATCATCCAGACTGTCGTGGCCCATGCCCGGGGTAGCGGATTCGATGCGGAAGACGTGCACAGGCATTTCGTGCGGACGGAGCTCCACATAATTCCACTCGCTGTTCCAGGTATATTTGTGTTCGGTCATCAGGTCGTGCACCATGTATTGCTGGTTGCTGTCCATTTTTAGTACGTGCAGCGGCACCTGCACCCAACCGGCCTGCGTATGGTGCGGGTCCAGGTTCACGACCATCAGCATTTTGTTGCGGTAGCTGCTGTCCCACTTGGCATAGCAAAGGATCTGCGGATTGTCGGTATCGCCGAAGGCAATGTTCCAGGTGGTTTGCAGTGCCGGGTTGACCTGGCGTATCTTGTTTATTTTGGTGATGACCTCCCTGATCTTGGTCAGGCGGCCCCAGTCCCAGTGCATGATCTCGTACTTCTCGGAGTCCCAGTACTCTTCCTTGCCCTGCACCGGCGTGTTGATGCCGAACTCATAAACTGGTCCGTACATTCCATAGTTTGAGGACAGGGTAGCCGCCAGCACCACACGGGTAATGTGCGCAGGCTCACCGCCCGACTGCAGTTCATGTGGCAGGATGTCCGGGGTGTTGGGCCAGAAGTTTGGACGGTAGAAGTCGCGCATCTCGGTTTGGGTGAGCTCGCGCATGTACTCTTTTATCTCGGCAGCTGTGTTGCGCCAAGTGAAGTAGGTATAGGACTGCGTGAAACCGATCTTACCGAGACGCTCCATCACCCGCGGACGGGTGAAGGCCTCGGCCAGGAAGATCACCTGCGGGTACTGCTGGCGCACTTCCCGGATCATCCATTCCCAAAACGCGAAAGGTTTGGTGTGCGGGTTGTCTACGCGGAAAACGTAAACTCCCTGCTCTATCCAATGGATGACGATACTTTTGAGTTCGCGCCACAGGTTCTGCCAGTCTTCGGTTTCGAAATTAACGGGCAGCACGTCCTGGTATTTTTTTGGTGGGTTCTCGGCGTACTGCACCGTGCCATCCGGTCGCCATTTAAACCATTGCGGATGCTCCTTTACATAAGGATGATCCGGTGAGCACTGAATAGCAAAGTCCAGCGCCACTTCAATGCCGTGCTCCCGTGCAGCTTGCACAAAACTTCTGAACTCATCCAGGCTGCCCAGCTCCGGCAGGATGGACTTGTGCCCACCTGACTCAGCACCTATCGCCCAGGGAGAACCAGGCTCTCCAGGCTCAGAGGTCACTGAGTTGTTTTTGCCCTTGCGGAAAGCATTGCCGATCGGGTGGATCGGCGGAAGATAGATCGTGTCGAAGCCCATTTCGGCGATGCGGGGCAGCAGGCGCTCGCAGTCCTGGAAGGTGCCGTGGCGGCCTGCCTCTTGTGCTGCGGAACGGGGGAAGAATTCGTACCAGGTGCTGAAAAGCGCCTTCTGCCGCTCTACTTCCACGGTCAGTATTTTGTGGTAAGTCGTTACATTCTGGCGATCGCAGCAGGCGTGCATCAGGTCCGACACGTCTTCGCCGGTGGCTAGTGTCACGGCATCGGCTATGGAGCCAGGTTTGTTGAGTTGCTCGGCCCATTTGTAGAGTCGCTTCTGCTGACCGGGCTTGGCGGTAGCGGCAGATTCCTGGAGCAATTGCGCCCCGATCTGCAACTCCACCGTGATATCCTGGTTCGCTTCAAATTTCTTTTTGAGCCCTTCTGCCAGGTATAGAAGTGGTCCACCCAGCCTGTAGCGTATACTCAAAAGTGCCCATGCTGTCGGGGGTGAAAGTCACTTGCCAGCGGTCGTTGCCCAGGAACTGCATCGGCACCTCGTTCCACTTTTTCTTTTTGGAATGCCGGTAGAGCAATACAGCTTTTACCTCGTCATGGCCGTCTCCAAACACATCTGCCGTCACTTCGACCTCTTCTCCCACAGTGCGCTTGATTGGATACTGCCCACAGTTTACCTGCGGTTTCACGTTCTCGATGACAACCCTTTTGGTTCCTTCCAATGCTTCCATGTATGCTTTTTTCCTGATTTGATGTAGAATAGCTAATAGGTACTGCATGCGCGCGCAATAGGTTTCGGGTGAGTCTGCAGCAGAGCACCTGTAGCCTATGTTAAGCGGTGCAGAGGACAACTTTGGAATCATAAAAGATTCAATTGCCCAAAAAAGAACAACCTAATGCCGTATATGCCAGTTAGAAATCAGGCGTAAAAGGATAATATATGAGCATAACACGAGAGATTGGAGCACATTATACCCCAGGCAAGGGTACCTTGTTTACAGTTTGGGCCCCGGCCGCCGCGCAGGTGGATGTGGTGTTAAAAGATAACGATAACATAATACCACTGCAGCGCGAAGCCTTCGGTTACTGGACCGCCCTGAGCGAAGAGACCGGTCCCGGCGCACGCTATACCTTCCAGCTTGACGAAGAGGTGGAGCGACCGACCCTGCCTCACATTTTCAGCCTGACGGCGTGCACGAACCTCAGCCGTGGTGGACCACACTTCCTTTGCGTGGACTGACAAGAACTGGAAACCGCTGCCGCTGGAGCAGTACATTGTGTACGAACTGCACGTCGGTACCTTCTCCGAAGAAGGGACTTTTCAGGGGGTGATCGACAAGCTGCCTGAGTTGGTGGACTTAGGTATAACGGCGATTGAAATCATGCCTGTGGCGGCTTTTCCGGGAGGTCGGAACTGGGGCTACGATGGTGTATACCCTTCGGCGGTGCAGGAGAGCTATGGCGGACCGGAAGGCCTGAAAAAACTGGTAGACGCCTGCCATGCTGCAGGTATAGCTGTGGTGTTGGATGTGGTGTACAATCACCTTGGTCCGGAAGGTAATTACCTCAATGAGTTCGGCCCATACTTCACTGACAAGTATAACACGCCCTGGGGCAAGGCGCTCAATTTCGATGATGCGCACAGCGACCATGTGCGCAACTTCTTTATGCAGAACGCCCTGCTGTGGCTGCGTGATTATCATATCGATGCCCTGCGCCTCGATGCCGTGCACGCCATCCTGGATACAGGCGCGAAGCACTTATTGCAGGATTTGCAGGAGCAGGTAGAGCACCTGGAAAAGCAACTTAACCGGCACTTCATCCTGATTGCGGAAAGCGACCTGAACGACGTGCGCCTCATCAACCCGAGAGAAAAAGGCGGCTTTGGACTAGCGGCGCAGTGGAGCGATGATTTTCACCATGCCGTGCATGCTTTGCTCACGGGAGAAGACTCTGGTTACTACAGCGATTTCGGAAAGCTGGAGCAGTTGCAGAAAGTTTTGCAACATGGTTTCGTGTATGACGGACTCTACTCTGAACACCGCAAGCGGACTTTTGGCAGCGACGCCACAGCAAACCCCGCCTCTCAGTTCGTGGTCTGCTCTCAGAACCACGACCAGGTAGGCAACCGCATGCTCGGTGAGCGTCTGACGAAGCTGATCTCCTACGACATGCTTAAGGTGGCAGCAGGCTTGGTGCTGCTCTCCCCTTTCACCCCCATGCTATTCATGGGTGAAGAATATGGTGAGGAAAATCCTTTCCTGTACTTTGTGAGTCACTCCGATAAAGACCTGGTAGAGGCCGTGCGCAAAGGCCGTAAAGAGGAATTCTCTTCTTTTGCCTGGCAAGGCGAAGCACCGGATCCGCAGTCAGAAGAAACCTTTAATCAATCGAAACTGCAGCGTAGCTACGAGTACAGCGAAAAGCACCGGCAGCTGCGAGACTTCTACAAGGCGCTTATTCAGCTCCGTAAGTCTGCCCCTGCCCTTGCCCGCCCTGACAAAACCAGACTGCATGTTTCAGCCGACAGCCATACCCAGGTGCTACACCTTATCCACTCCGGAGAGAGTCCATACCTGTATGCTTTATTTAACATAAGTAATCAACCACAAAAAACTAGCATAGTAAAAGAAGTGGGGGCTTCGTGGAAACTGGTGCTGGGCTCTGATGAAGGCAGGTATGGGGGAGCAGGTAAAGACTTGTTACGTGAACTCAGCGCAGGACAGGAAATAGAACTGCCAGCAGCTTCCGTCACCGTATTCCAAAGCAACATCATTCTATGAAAAGGAACTGGCTCATTTCAGGTATAGCCTTCAAACAGATCGAATCTGTCCCTGCACAGTGCCCTCTATACCTGCCGGTCTATTTTTCTTTATTCAACAGTCCTTTGTCCTATAAGTTATGAATAAGTATATCTGCATTCACGGACACTTCTATCAGCCGCCGCGCGAGAACCCTGGCTTAACGAGGTGGAGTTACAGGAGTCGGCGCACCCATTTCACGACTGGAACGAGCGCATCACCGCCGAATGCTATGCCCGCAACTCGGCTTCGCGTATCCAGAACGGTAAGGGGCAGATCGTGGACATCATGAACAACTACGCCCGCATGAGCTTTAACTTCGGTCCGACCCTTCTGGAGTGGATGGAGAAAAAAGCGCCGGATATTTACCAGTCCATACTCGAGGCCGACAAGGAAAGTCAGAAGCGCTTTTCTGGGCACGGGGCAGCGCTGGGGCAGGTATACAACCACATGATCATGCCGCTGGCCAACGAGCGGGACCAGCATACACAGGTGATCTGGGGAATCTATGATTTCAGGAAGCGATTTGGTCGCGACCCGGAAGGCATGTGGCTGGGGGAAACCGCTGCAAACACGACCACGCTGGAAGTGCTGGCTGAGCATGGTATCAAGTTCACGATCCTCTCCCCCTACCAGGCCAAACGCTACCGCAAGATAGACGAGAAAGACTGGCACAATGCCACGGGCGCCAAGATAGACCCAAAGCGGCCCTACCGCTGTACTTTGCCTTCAGGCAGAACGATTGCGTTGTTTTTTTATGACGCGCCCGTGTCGCAGGCCATCGCTTTTTGAAGGCTTGTTGGAGAGTGGCGAGAAGT
>NZ_AKIS01000080.1:0-18183 GCF_000277005.1 Pontibacter sp. BAB1700
GCCATACTTTCTACAAGCACTTTTGCGGCTTCTTTGCTTGGTACTTTGTAACTGGTCACCGCCCAGTCATAGCCTAGCTTAAAGCGGTCATCTTTCATGGCGTAACGCATTTTCTCGCGATAGTCGGCTACAGGCTCCAGTCCAAGCGCCTGCCGGAGCTCATTCGCCCGCGCCTCTTCTTCCTCGCTCATACGCTGAATCAGATAGCGGCTCGACAGATCGCCAAACTCATCATCATCCTGACAGTCTTCCGGTTTATTGCAGATCACACGGGCCAGCACTTTAGACCGATACAGATTCTTACCCTGTTGCTGGTCCATCAGGTAAGCCGCCGCGTGCGGGTCGAGTTTGCCCTCCTGTACTGCCTGGGTGAGCACAGGCGTAAAATCAAAGCCGTTGCGGGCAGAAGTCTGGCGTTGAATCACAATACTGAAGCGCGGCAGCGTCTCCAAGGTGTCGGGCACTCCGATCAGTTCCTCCCCCGGATAGCCGTGTTTGCTAATCCAGGCCAGCAGCTTTTTCACATTATCAGCTTCTATTTTTCTGATCGTGTCGGCATGTACGCGCAGGCCTCCCTTAGCCTGCCGGAAGAACTGGTCACGGGCCCAGAGCTCATCAAGGTCGGCGCGCAGGTCTATGTTCATGTTCTCACGGAAGGCTTTGCGGCGCTTCGGATATTTTTTTGCGAACTTCTTCCAGCCTTTATGGGCTCGCAGTGGTTCAAACACCTCCTGCTGCTCCAGGTACTCCAGGGTCACTCCTTTTTCTACCAGTTTCTCGAGGTAGTCTATACCTTGTTTTTCGTTGCCCGTGAGCGTTGCGCATACTGCGGCATTGTAATAGTCGCGGGCAAAGCCCTTGGGTACAGCCGAGAAGGCCTGCTGGTAAGTTTCCAGCGCCCCTTCGTAGTCCTTTGCCATCACCAGCCTTTCAGCTTTGTTGATTCGAGGATGGTACTCTTTGATATAGTCTGCTTTCGCAAACGCCTTATTGCTGTAACTCAGCATTACAAGCAGGAGAAGCAAAGAGATGGTCTGTCTTAAAAAATTGAAGCTGAATGTGAACTGCATAGAAAATGAGTGGTGTTTCAGTTGGAACGTGCTATGTTATAACGTACTCAGGCAGCCTTAGCATATCTTGCGGCCATTTTGTACCTGCTTATACCTGCATCAGCATGCAGGAGTTGACTAACCAGGCGATTTCTTCCTTAAATATAGCCAACTTTGTCCAAAATCTTAGAGTAGACAGACAAATGCCTGCCAGTGGCACAGGCAGCAGAATGAATTGATATATGCATACGATCGAACCCTTTTATAACTGGTTGGAGCTCTATTCAGCTACCGACGACCCTCGCTCTCCACTGTATGGAGCCGAGAACAGCCTGACGCACTATACCCATACCATTTACGGCTACTACATACACCCGCAATGGGATGACATAGATTCCGAAACCCTTTTTCTGAAGATATTATATGCCGACTACGAATTGAGTTTTGCCGTAATCGAGTTTATCGGGGAATGGAACGATGCGCTGAACAATGACATCATGAAGCTCAAGCGCAACATCATCGACCCGCTCGTGCAGGAGGGTATCAAGCATTTTATCCTGATAGGTGAGAATGTGTTCAACTTCCACGGCTCCGAAGACGATTATTACGAAGAGTGGTTTGAGGATGTGGAGGAAGGTTGGATAGCAGCCATCAGCTTCCGTGACTTTGTGCTGAGCGAGATGCGCAGCTACAACATAGACTCGTACATCAACTCAGGCGGCACCCTGGATGAGCTACATTGGCGCACCTATACGCCCAAGCGACTCTTTGCGCTGGTTAACAGTATGATTCAGAAACGGCTTGGTCCTTGATCATATACCTGATTGCAGACATAAAAAAACGGCAGACTCTTAGAAGGGCCTGCCGTTTTTTTATGTTGTGGATATTTTATTGTACAGCTTCTTCTGTTTCGTCTTCTACTTCTTCAGCGGCATTTTCCACGTCGTCGCCTACGTCTTCTGCAGTGTCTTCCATTCTTTCCTGTGTGTTTTCTTCACGAGTTTCGCACGATGTGAAAGAGAAAGTTAGCAAACCTGCAACAAGCATCATTAAAATTGGCTTTTTCATATTAAGTTGGTTAAGGTGAGAAATAAGCTTCTTGCAATACGGGGTCAGTATGTATAGGTTTTGGCATATATAAAAAAAAGCACTCCATGGAGTGCTTTTTTCTTTTGCCTGACCACATGGTCAGGTAGTACTGGTACTAGTGTGACTACTGAACAGTAGTTGTGTCTTCCATTACAGATGTAGTGTCCGTCTCCATGTCAGTCTCAACGTCAACTGTCTCTACAGTTTCAGTTTCAGTAGTCTCAACATCAGTTGCAGTTTCTTCTGCGTTATTGCATGATGCAAATGTGAAAAGACCTGCAACGAATAGTAAACCGAATACTTTTTTCATAATGTTTTGTGATTGGTTAAAGATGAAGCATCAAATATAACAGTATATCTGAATATATTGATATAGAAGCTCTTATTTTTTCTTAAACAACACTTTGATCGGCACACCCTCGAAGCCAAAATGCTTCCGGATACTGTTTTCAAGGTAGCGTGTGTAAGGTTCCTTCACATACTGCGGCAGGTTACAGAAGAACGCAAATGTTGGGTTGTGCGTCGGCAGTTGCGTCACATACTTGATCTTGATGAACTTGCCTTTAACTGACGGTGGCGGGTAACGCTCGATGTCCGGAAGGATTTTGTCGTTCAGCTTCGAGGTAGAGATTTTACGCGTTTTCTGCTCGTATACCTCCATCGCTGTTTCAACGGCCTTGTGCACACGCTGCTTTGTCACAACAGAGGTAAAGATGATCGGCACATACTTAATCGGTGCGATCGCTTCAAGAATCTTCTCTTCGAACTCCTTAGTCGTATTCGTTTCTTTCTCTACCAAGTCCCATTTGTTCACCAGTATTACGATGCCTTTGCGGTTTTTCTCGGCCAATGAGATAATGTTAACATCCTGTGACTCAATCCCTCTGGTGGCATCCAGCATCACGATACAAACATCGGCATCTTCCAAAGCACGCACGGAGCGCATCACGGAGTAAAACTCAATGTCTTCGCTCACTTTGCTCTTGCGGCGCAGACCAGCGGTATCTACGATGATAAACTCTTTGCCGAAGGCATTGTAGCGTGAGTCGATCGCATCGCGGGTAGTACCGGCAATGTCGGTTACGATGTTACGCTCCACACCCAGCAGCATGTTCACGAAAGAGGACTTGCCCACGTTCGGACGACCCAGCACGGCAAGTCTGGGTATACCTGCATCCGGATCCTCAGTACCTTCGGTTTTGAAGTGCTTCACTACCTCATCCAGCAACTCACCTGTACCGGAGCCGCTCTGCGACGAGATCGGGAAGATGTCTATACCTAAACCAAGCGCATAGAACTCGCCCATTTGATGAGCACGCGCATTGGTATCGGCTTTGTTGGCCACTACATAGATAGGCTTGTCTGAGCGACGCAGAACGTTGGCGAACTCTTCGTCCAGTCCGGTCAGGCCTGCTTCCACATCTACCATGAACAGGATCACGTCGGCTTCTTTAATGGCCAGCTCTACCTGCTTGTTGATTTCTCCTTCAAAAATATCGTCGGATCCGTGCACGTAGCCACCTGTGTCAATCACGGTGTAATACTTGCCGGTCCAGTCGCCGTGTCCGTAGCTACGGTCGCGGGTCACGCCGCTCTCGTTGTCCATAATGGCCTGGCGGCGCCCTACAAGGCGGTTAAAAAGTGTAGACTTGCCCACATTCGGACGTCCTACGATTGCAATGATGTTGGTTGACATCTAAATAAAATAAAATAGTTAAAGTGCCCCCGGAGCACCTTGCCCGAAGCTTTAATGGTGCGCTACTCGCTGTAGCCGAATCGGCGTAGCAGCTTCTGGTCGGTTCGCCAGTTCTCGTTCACGCGCACGTATAAATCAAGAAATATCTTTTTCTGGAAAAACTGTTCCATATCCAGGCGGGCCTGCGTGCCTACTTTCTTCAGCGCTTCGCCTTTGTGGCCAATCACAATACCTTTCTGGCTCTTGCGCTCCACACTGATTTCGGCACGGATACGGATGATGTCCTCTTCCTCTTTAAACTCCTCTACCACCACCTCGGTGCTGTAGGGAATTTCTTTTTTGTAGTTGAGGAAGATTTTCTCGCGGATCATCTCCGACACAAAGAAACGCTCGGGCTTGTCAGTCAGTTCATCTTTCGGGTAAAAAGCCGGATGCTCGGGCAACAAAGCCATCAATCGATTGAAAAGCTGCTCTACGCCAAAGTTATGCAAAGCCGAAATCGGGTGGATCTCGGTCGGGTTCATCTTCTCCTGCCAATAAGCTACCTTCTCCTGCACTTCCTCTTCTGTAGCCTGATCAATCTTGTTGATCAGCAACAGGATTGGCACCTCGGCATGCTGCAATCGCTTGATCACATCATCCTCGTCGTGTTTTTCATAGATATCCGTCACAAACAGAATGATATCGGCATCTTCCAGAGAAGTGCGCACAAAACTCATCATGGACTCGTGCAAAGCGTACTGCGGCTTGATGATGCCAGGGGTATCAGAGTACACGATCTGGAAATCATCGCCATTCAGGATACCCATGATGCGGTGACGTGTGGTCTGGGCTTTGGACGTGATAATAGATAGCTTCTCCCCTACCAGGGCGTTCATGAGCGTGGATTTACCCACGTTTGGCTTACCTACTATACTTACAAAACCAGCTTTGTGCGGAGCTTGTGACATAATTAAAATTTGAGGATGCAAAATTACTTCTTTTTTACGAAACCCGTGAAAATGTGTGGATTTAGAAATTTGATTAATCGAGTGGATGAAGTTTCAAACATTTCTCTCTGCTTTCAGCTTTACTCCATACCTTCCTCTATCAGGGTATAGAAACTATCGATCATAACTAACTCGTTATACTTCGTATCTTTGTATAGCAAAAAGCACTATTGATTTAGATGAGCAAGAAAAAAACAGGCAAGATTGGGGTTTTACTAGTGAACCTAGGCACACCGGATACACCCAGCACTCCTGATGTAAGAAAATACCTGCGTGAGTTCCTGCTAGACCCGCGCGTGATCGATATAAACCCCGTGGGACGCTTTGCACTGGTGAATGGCGTGATCGCTCCTTTTCGGGCACCAAAGTCTGCCAAGGTATATCAGCAGCTGTGGACCGATCGCGGTTCGCCACTCATGTACCATGGCCGCGACCTGCAGGCTAAACTTCAGACTAGCCTGGGCGACGATTATCATGTGGCTTTCGGTATGCGCTACCAAAGTCCAAGCATCAAGAGTGCCTTGGACGAACTCCGTGACAAGAGCGTGTCCCGCATCATTGTCGTACCGCTTTTCCCGCAGTATGCCTCCGCTACCACAGGTTCGGTGCAGGACAAAATCATGGAGATCGTGAAGGACTGGTGGATCATCCCGAGCATTAACTTCATCTCGACTTACTGTGACGACCCTGGTTTCATCAACGCCTTCGCTGAGCTGGGCAAGAAGTACATGGCCGAAGACAACTACGACCACGTGGTGTTCAGCTACCACGGTGTGCCGGAGCGACAGATTCTGAAAGGCAGCGACAAAGGCTACTGCAAACTGGGCTCCTGCTGCAACAGCTACAATAAGCGCAACCGTTATTGCTACCGCGCCTCCTGCTTTGAGACTTCGCGCTTGCTGGCTGCTGAATTGGGCCTGAAAGAGGACCAGTATACCGTCGCTTTCCAGTCGCGCCTGGGCAAAGACCCATGGCTGCAACCTTATACTGACGAAGTTCTGAAGACCATGCCAGCCAAAGGCATCAAGAAAGTACTTGCTTTCAGCCCTGCCTTCGTAGCCGACTGTCTCGAAACGACTATAGAAGTCGGCGAAGAGTTTAGAGAGGAGTTTGAGCACGCCGGCGGCGAGAAGTGGGTGCTCGTAGAAAGCCTTAACTCCAGCGACACTTGGTGGAGGCGCTGAAGAACATGGTGCTGGAGAATTAGAAGGGTTTAAAATTTGAGGATGTGGAGGCTGGAACTTTATAAATGTCCCTGCAGGTATAGCTAGCTCCTCCCTCACAGGTATAAAAACAGAAGCGCCGCTGCAAATATTTGCAGCGGCGCTTCTGTTTTACATCGTTGACGGGTGCTAAAGAGAGGTCAATTCGTCCTTAATCAATGCAAACAGCATAGCTGTTTGAACTGGGCGTGACCGTTCGGTCATCAAGCGGCGAGGGCACAGCAACTAACAACCAGCAATTTATATCCTCTTAAAATCAATCCAGTAATCAGATGTGGAATCGGCATAAGCCTGATTCTATCTAGCAGTACCTCCGCATCACTTTCTACGATCAGGTTTTCGCGCTGGTCACCTTTCACAAAACCCTCAGCTACGGTATGATCGATCATCTCGAAAAACTTGTCCCAATAGCCGTTTATATTATAGAAGGCCACCGGCTTCTTGATGATGCCGAGCTGGTTCCATGTGATGATCTCGCAGATCTCGTCGAATGTACCAAAGCCGCCGGGCATAGCGATAAATGCATCGGAACGAGCCGCCATGATGGCTTTCCGCTCGTGCATTGTCTCCACAACAACCAGTTCCTGCAGTCCTCTATGGGCCACTTCCCTGTCAACCAGGCTTTGCGGGATCACGCCTATACCTGTGCCTCCTGCTGCCAGCACCGCATCGGCAATCACCCCCATCAGCCCTACGTTGCCACCACCATATACCAGCTTTATACCTTGCTCCGCCATTAACTCCCCTAATCGCGCTGCAGACTCACTGTACATTAGGTTTATACCTACATTGGCTCCACAAAAAACGCCTATACTTCTCATCTCTATACCTTGTTCTCCTATAAAATTTCGTTTCACAAAGAAAGGCTCCAGCATTACTGCTGAAGCCTTTTTATATTTTGAAGGATGCCAGCTATACCTAGGCCAGCTCCTTTTTATACATTTTGGCAAGCGTTTCAGCTACATAATCGATCTCTGCTTCTGTGTTATACTTGCTGAACGAAAAGCGAACAGAACCTCTAGCCGGATCTACTTCCAAAGCACGAAGCACATGCGAACCGGCATTGGCACCGCTACTGCAGGCACTTCCACCTGAAGCCGAAATCTTGGCGATGTCCAGGCTGAACAACAGCATTTCGTTAATGTCAGAGGCAGGCAGGCTCACATTGAGTACGGTATATAAACTCTTGTCCGCAAACTCCGACATTCCGTTAAAGCTCACATCCTCCATCTGTTCCCGTAGTTTGTAGATCATGCGGTCCTTCAATCCCTGTATGTGCTTCTGGTGCTCGGCCATATCACGGTAGGCAATTTCCAGCGCCTTGGCCAAACCAATGATACCATACACGTTCTCGGTGCCGCCACGCATGTTGCGCTCCTGCGCACCACCCTGGATCAATGGCTGAATCTTAGTGCTGGCATCACAGTACAGGAAGCCCACACCCTTTGGCCCATGGAATTTGTGTGCTGAACCTATCAGAAAGTTGGCCCCGATCTGCTGCACATCGTGCTTGTAGTGGCCCATGGTCTGCACAGTGTCGGAGTGAAAAATCGCGTCATACTTTCTGCAGATCTCTCCGATCTTCTCGATATCGTTCAAAGTACCAATTTCGTTATTGGCATGCATGATGGAAACGATCGTGCGTGGCTGATTAGCCAACATTTCCTCCAGATGCTCCAGGTCCAGGTTGCCACGTTCATCATGCCGCAGGTAGCTCAGCTGAACCTCTCCGTTCTTTCTCCAGCATCTCCATGGTATGCAGCACGGCATGATGCTCCAATTTAGTAGTGATGGCATGCTTTATACCTAGCGAACGACAGGAACAGACAATGGCAGCATTATCAGCCTCAGTACCGCCTGAGGTAAAGAATACTTCGGCAGGCGACGTGTTCAACAGCGTAGCTACCGAGCGGCGGGCTTTTTCGATAGCAGACCTCACCTCTCGTCCATGTGAATGGATGGAAGAAGGGTTGCCAAAGTGCTCGAGCATAAAAGGTGCCATGGCATCAAAAACCTCTTTGTCCAGAGGGGTGGTAGCTGCATTATCTAAATAAACACGCATGATATTTTGTATTGGATTCTCTTAAACGAACTACTAAAGTATAAAAAAAAGTTGCGCCAATGGAGAAAAAGCTTGATTTCTCCTTTGGCGCAACCTCTGATTGCTAGTTAATTAATATGCTACAGCAACAACACATTACGCTTTTGTCGAAATGATCTCTTTGATGTCAGCAATGATTTTATTGGCCAGGTGCTCGGCTGTGGCGTTGCTCTCCGATTCAGCATAGATGCGGATGATAGGCTCTGTATTAGACTTGCGCAGGTGCACCCACTCCTTATCAAACTCAATCTTCACACCGTCAATGGTGTTAATCGGCTGCTTGGCGTAACGCTCCTGCATTTGAACTAGCACCTGGTCTACATCCACTTCAGGAGTCAGCTCTATTTTATTTTTAGAGATGTAATAGTTCGGGTAGCTGGCACGCAGGCGCGTCATGCTCATACCTGACTTAGCCAGGTGTGTCAGGAACAAAGCTATACCTACCAGGGCATCACGACCATAGTGCAGTTCAGGGTAGATTATACCTCCATTACCTTCGCCACCTATGATGGCATTCTCCGCCTTCATCATATTCACCACGTTTACTTCACCCACAGCAGCGGCAAAGTAATTGCCTCCAGCCTTCTCAGTCACGTCACGCAATGCTCTTGTTGAGGAGAGGTTAGAAACCGTGTTGCCCACCTGATTCTTCAGCACATAATCAGCTACGGCTACTAAGGTATACTCTTCACCGAACATACTGCCATCTTCATTGATCAGGGCCAGGCGATCCACATCTGGGTCTACTACTATACCTAGGTCAAACTTGCCTTTCTCGATCACGCGAGCTATCTCGCGCAGGTTCTCTGGCAGCGGTTCCGGGTTGTGGGGGAAATTGCCGTCCGGCTCGCAAAAGAGCTTTTCAACCTTATGTACTCCCAACGCCTCCAGCAGCATCGGTATCGCTATACCTCCGGAAGAGTTGACACAGTCGATAGCTACGCTGAAGTCTTTTTCTTTAATAGCGTTTACATCTACAAGCGGTAGTGCCAAGATGGTATCGATGTGCTTTTGCAACGCTTCGTCATCCCGCTGGTATCTGCCCAGGTCGTTTACCTGCGCAAACTCAAAGGCCTCCTTGTCTGCCAATTCCAGCACCAGTTTGCCTTCAGCATCAGAGATAAACTCGCCTTTCTGGTTAAGAAGTTTGAGCGCATTCCACTGCTTTGGGTTATGGCTGGCTGTCAGAATGATGCCGCCACCGGCTTTGTAGTCCGGCACGGCCATTTCCACAGTGGGCGTCGTTGACAGCCCCAGATCAACTACATTGATACCTAAGCCCTGCAGGGTCGCGCAAACCAGCTTGTTCACCATGTCACCTGAAAGGCGTGCATCGCGTCCTACAATGATGGTATTGTTGCCAGTAGTCTGCAACACCCAGGTACCGAAAGCGGCGGCAAACTTCACTACATCCACCGGGGTAAGCGCTTCACCGGCCTGCCCTCCAATCGTACCTCTGATTCCTGAAATTGATTTTATTAAAGCCACTACGAGAATATTTTTTTCAGCTGCAAAAGTAATAATTTAGTTTTAGGTTTGAACATTATCTGCTGCGGTATCCGTCAGCCCGAACATCACAGAACTGTAACTCAAGCAGAATGCTTGTCGGCAAATAGTCATCATCGTCCTATTTACTACATAGCAGAATGCCTATATAACTACCTCTGGCAGTTATTTATTATATTTGCCTTTATGACTAATCAACGTTTTGAAGATACTCCACGTGGCCGACAGCTTCAGGCTTTTGACCGGCTGCTGGATGTGATGGATGATCTGCGTGAAAAATGCCCCTGGGACAGGAAGCAGACCATAGAAAGCCTGCGCCATTTGACTATTGAGGAAACCTATGAGCTATCTGACGCCATTATCCGGCAGGATATGCAGGAAATAAAAAAGGAGATTGGGGACATCATGCTCCACATGGTGTTTTATGCCAAAATAGCCTCTGAACAAAAAGCCTTCGACATAGCGGATGTCCTGAACTCACTTTGTGAGAAGCTTATATTCAGACATCCACACATTTATGGGGATGCAACAGCCAGTACGGAAGAAGAGGTGAAGCAGAACTGGGAGCGACTGAAACTGAAAGAAGGCAACAAATCGGTATTAGGTGGCGTACCAGCCTCATTACCAGCGCTTGTAAAAGCTATGCGCATACAGGAGAAGGCCCGTGGAGCAGGTTTCGATTGGGATGACAAGTCGGAGGTGTGGAAAAAGGTACAGGAGGAATTGAATGAATTTGAATCTGAATTTAATATAGCAGACCTTCAGTCCATCGATCACCTAAAAGCTACCAGCGAATTTGGGGACCTGCTTTTTTCACTCATTAACTTTGCCCGTTTTATTGATATAAACCCAGAAGAAGCACTGGAAAAAACCAACCTGAAATTTATAGATCGGTTTCAGTACATGGAAGAGGAAGCCTCTAAAGATGGCAAACGACTACAGGATTTGTCCTTAAATGAAATGGACATTTACTGGAATCAGGCAAAAAAAAGATAGGCATGCATACAGTTTAGTCAAACATGCATTATATTTATGCTTCTATTTGTTCTCAGGCACAACTCAAGCAAACTTAGTTTTACTTAATTTTATTACAACCAAATAGTTTAAACGCTTTGCTCTTCTCTGAATAACGCACACCTGTTTTATTACTATTACAGTAACCTCACTTATTGCTTGCACTAAAGTCACGTTACAATTTAGGTTTATCACCACCCATTATGGCGAATAAACCGCTGTTTAACAGGCAGTAAGGGATACAGAAAAGTGAAGAGGACAAGCTGTATGAAGTTTAAACTTTGGATAAGAATTTAAAATAAAATATATTTGTAAAGCCGCAATATTCGCCTTAAGCTAAAGCAGCGAAAAATTTATTTTAGACAGACTTTACAGTATTAAGTCGGGATTTTTCAAAATTTAAAGCTTGAAATCGTTTGAAAATTGCGGAAAAAGCAGAAATTGCAAAACCAATAAAGAACTAAATCCAAAACAATTACATTCTTATATTACACAATCGATTTAATTACAACACAAACAGCTAAACTTTAAACTTTTAAACAAAATGGAAAAAAAGACTGACAGTAGTGAGCAAAGATGCTAATGTAGAACAAAAGAGCGGTACAACTTCCTCTCTATTTGCCACTATCGTAATTCCGGTTGCATTTATTGCATGTGTACTTATCTATATGTTCGTATTCGGTAATCCTGCCAACTTTGAAGGCGGTGACAATGCGAACCATCCACTTCCGGACAACTACCTGGGTATTGTTTATAAAGGTGGTTGGGTAGTACCTATCCTTTTGACGCTTAACCTTCTGGTTTCATCTTTGCTATCGAGCGTTCACTTACAATCAGCAAAGCAAAAGGAACTAAGAACGTTGCCGGTTTCGTACGTACAATCTCTCAGAAACTGAACCAGCGTGACATCAACGGTGCTATTGCTGCCTGCGACGCACAGAAAGGTTCTGTTGGTAACGTGGTAAAAGCTGGTTTGCTTAAGTACAAAGAAATGCAGAACGAGCCAGAACTGCTTAAAGCTGAGAAAGTAGCCGCTATTCAGAAAGAAATTGAAGAGTCTACTTCACTGGAACTTCCAATGCTGGAGAAAAACCTGGTGATTATCTCTACTATCGCTTCGGTTTCTACACTTACAGGTTTGATCGGTACGGTACTAGGTATGGTGAAGGCGTTCTCGGCTCTTGCAACAGCAGGTTCTCCAGACGCAGTAGCTCTTGCAAACGGTATCTCTGAGGCCCTTATCAACACGGCTCTTGGTGTAACTGGTTCTGCTATCGCGATCATTGCTTATAACTTCTTTACTAGCAAGATTGACGAATTAACTTACAGCATTGACGAAGCTGGTTTCAGCATCATCTCTACGTTCGCTTCGCAGCACGAAACTGCAGCTAACACTGTAAGACCTCATTCAACTATCTAATCGCTATAACCCAATAAAATGCCTAAAGTAAAAGTAAAAAGAACCAAACCGTCGTTGGATATGACGCCGATGGTGGACTTGGCCTTCTTGCTGGTTACTTTCTTTATGTTGACAACAAAGTTTGCTCCTGAAGAGGCAGTGGTTGTAGATACACCATCCTCTGTATCAGAGATCAAACTTCCTGACACCAACATCATCACCATCACGGTAGACAAAGAGGACAGAGTGTTCTTTGGTGTTGATGGGCAGGGAACTAAAGAAGCGTTGCTTGACAAGATGGGCACCAAGTACGGCGTTAGCTTTACAGAAGAAGAGCGTAAGACCTTCTCTCTGTTGACCAACTTCGGTGTACCGGTGAACCAACTCAAGTCGTATCTGGCCATGGAGCCTGCTGATCGCAAAAACGTGAATCAGCCAGGTATACCGGTTGACTCAGCCAGAAATGAACTAGGTGACTGGGTACACCAGACTCGCTTAACAAACCCTAAAGTTGTGATCGCAATCAAAGGGGATGTGGATGTAAGCTATCCTACCGTAAAAAGGGTAATGGATACGCTGCAGGAACGTAAGATCAACAGGTTCAACCTGATTACGGACATGGAAAATAGACCTTCTAACCTCTAAAAAAAGGAGCTAAAAAATGGCAGAAATACAAGAAAAAGCCGACTCCGGTAAAGGTGGTAAGAAAAGGGCCAAAAAAATGTCTGTCCATCTGGACATGACACCCATGGTAGACCTTGCATTCCTTCTATTGACTTTCTTCATGCTTACTACTACGTTCAGCAAGCCACAGACCATGGAAATCAACATGCCTGTCAAGCCGGACACTGAAGATGAGCAAATCGCTCTGAAAGCTAGTAACGCAATGACAATTGTCTTAGGGGAGAATGACAGAGTATACTACTACTTTGGTCTCGGTGATCCAGCCGAAAATCCGGAAGTTCAAACAACCGACTACTCTGCTAACGGTATCAGAAAAGTATTGATTTCGCCACAAGTGCGCGGAAACGAGAAAATGACGGTACTCGTTAAGCCAATGGAGGGGTCTCGCTACAAGAACGTAGTAGATATTTTAGATGAATTGAAAATCACTGACACCAACCGCTTTGCTATTGTTGAGATCAACGACAATGACAAGCAGTTGATTCAGGACATAACTGGACAGTAACACATGGAAACTAGTAAGTTAGAAAAAGCATCGCTCGACGACATCGTCTTTGCCGGACGAAACAGAGCGTATGGCGCCTACCTACTACGTCGACTGTACAATAAGCATGTTACTACCGCAGCCATTATGGCTATCTCAATCTTTGCGCTTTTGATCAGTATTCCACTGATTGCTAAGTTATTTGAAGAAGAGGAAGTCGTGGTACCAGTAGAACGTATTGTAACAGAGGTAGAGTTAGCACCACCACCACCAATTGATGAAGCGACGCCGCCACCGCCACCGCCGCCACCAGATCTTCCACCGCCGCCACCACCAGTGCGTGCACAGGTGAAGTTTACGCCTCCAGTTGTGAAGCGTGATGCTGAAGTTGTGGAAGAGGAACAGGTGCCAGATCAGAAGGAACTGGAAGACATCGACATTGGTACTAAAAACGTTGAAGGTGTTAAAGGTGCTCCACTTGATTTAGGAGACATCGACGGTACAAGCGACGTTGTTGCTGAAGTAGTAGAAGAAAAGCCATATACTTACGTTGAGCAGATGCCTGAATTCCCAGGTGGTGAAGGCGAAATGATGAGATATCTTGGTAAGAACATCCGCTACCCAGCTGCTGCACAGCGTGCCGGTGTAGAAGGCCTGGTAGTACTTTCGTTCGTAGTAAGCCGTACGGGCGAAATCTCAGAAATTGAGGTTGTGAAAAGCCTCGGCTCTGGTACTGACGAAGAAGCTGTACGCGTTGTGAAAACAATGCCGAAGTGGTCTCCAGGTAAGCAGAACGGTCGATCAGTACCTGTTCGCTATACATTGCCAGTACGATTTGCTATCAAGTAAATCTGATTCCATAAATATAAAAAAAGGCCCTCCCAGGAGGGCCTTTTTTTATATGCACTAGTTTTCAATCAGAGACCCAGGCATTATCCCAAAAAATGTATTCAATGAAAAAATAACGAGACAGCTTGTGGAAAAATAGCTAGTGGTGCATCTAATAAGAAAATGCAGATAATACTGCTTCACATTTAAAACTTATGCGCCATGAAAGAAAACTATTTATTCAACATGACATTTAATAATGTAGTGTTTGCGGCACGAAATAAAGCTTATGGGGCTTACGTACTCAGAAAGGATTATAGCAAGCACATCTTAACAGCAGCATTATTAGCAACAAGCATCTTTACTACTGGGCTTGGCTGGCCACTTATTGTTGGTAAACAAGAAATAGCACAGACAGCGAAGCATGATTCTGAAAAGGATAAAAGGGTAATTATAATAGATCAACCTTTATTACCTCCACCGCCAAAAGAGAATCCAGAACCTGTACAGCAAGCAGTAGTGCCCGTACAGGAAAAACAAATCAAGACTGTCAGAAACCCTACCCCTACTGTTGTACCAGATTCGCACCCTGGTCCGGATGAAGTTCCACCTACACAACAACAGATGGAAGGAGCCATAATAGGAACACAGAATACGGATGGAGAACTACTGAGTAGCATAGACCTGGAAGGTATAGAAACAGACGGTAACGCTGGCACAACAGGTACTGATGGCGGAGAAGGAAATAGCGTAATTGACTTTGCCGAGGAGATGCCTGCATTTGAGGGAGGGGAAGCAGCACTAATGCGCTACATAAGCAAAAAAATACGTTATCCTCGCCAAGCAATTACAGAGCAAATAGAAGGCATAGTTATTGTAAGCTTTGTAGTAAACCGGAACGGTAAAGTAACCGATGCTACAGTATTGAAAGGATTGGGCTTCGGAACCGATGAAGAGGCACTGCGAGTTATTGAAAGCTTACCTGATTGGACACCAGGCAGACAAAATGGAAAACCTGTTGCGGTACGTTATACTTTACCAATACGATTCAACTTGCAACGATAAATGATAATATAAAGTATAAAGCAGAAGCTAATCTACACATAGCATGGCTTCTGCTTTAGTTTTTAAAGTATAAACCTTAAATTTAGGCCTACATATATAGGCAAACCTGAACATGCTACGACCAAGGCGAGAAGACGAAAAACCGTCTGTTACATTTTTCAACAAATTTGCACGCTATTTTGGCATGCTGATGACATTGGTATATGTAGCGCTGGGACTATTTATCATCTTTATGGATGAGGAGCAGTATAACCTGGAAATGTCACAAACGGCACGTACCATCTTTGGTGGCACCCTTATACTGTATGGCCTCATACGATTTGTGAGAGCATATCAGGTTAATTCCAAATCAAGGAGAGACAGATAAGATGATTAAAGCAGCCAAAGTGGTTTTGGGGCTCGGACTAGTTGCGCTTGCAGCTTGCGGCGGTAACCCTGAAACGAAACGCGACACCTCAACGACTGGTACCATCGGCATAAGTGTAGATGAGACCTTCCAACCAATTATAGAAAGCCAGGTAAGCACATTTGAAGGTATCTACAAATACGCCAATATAAATGCGCAGTACAAGGCAGAGGGTAAGGTGTTTGATGACCTGATCAATGACAGCACACGAATCGCAATTGTATCGCGCAAAATGACTGATCAGGAGAAAGAAGTATTTGATCAGCGAAAGCTTACACCCAGGTATACTAGAATCGCCATCGATGCCGTTGCACTTATTGTTAACAACAAGAATCAGGATACCCTCCTGACCATGAGTGAACTGCGAGACATCTTTACAGGAAAGATTACCAGTTGGAAGCAGTTAAACCCAGAAAGCAGTTTACGGGACATTGCTATTGTCTTTGACAACAACAACTCCAGTACAGCGAGGTACATGCGTGATACGCTGATGGCAGGCCAACCGTTGCCTCCTACAGCCTCCGCTAGCAACTCCCATCCTGCACTGATAGACTATGTTGCGAAGAACGAGAATGCAATTGGGGTAATTGGTGTGAACTGGATAAGCGACCGCGATGATACAACTTCGCTCAATTTTCTTAGCCAGGTAAAGGTAGTAGGAGTAAGTGCCGAAGATAACCCGGTAACAACAGATAGTTATTTTCAGCCGTACCAGGCTTACATTGCGCAGGGAGAATATCCGCTCAGAAGGTTCTGGTATATCATTAGTACTGAGGGCCGTGCGGGTCTTGGCACAGGTTTTGCATCCTATGTAGCAAGTGACCGCGGACAACGTATTATATTAAAGTCAGGTCTTGTGCCTGCCACTATGCCAGTACGTATAGTGGGCTTTAATAATAGAGCGAGTAAATTCAGACAGGATTAACCATTACAAACAATAATAACACAACCTAAATTAAACTAACAATGACAAATAACTGGAAATATGCTTTGCTGGTAGCTGCCATGTTCCCTACAGCAGCGGCATTTGCGCAGTCTGGCGATCAGGGCCGCAAAGCGGTGGACCTGGGGCGCTATCAGGAGGCTAAGTCTATTTATAAATCTCAGTTGAACAACAAGAACGCTGACAACGCTTACTTTGGACTGGGTGATGTATACCTTCGTTCTGAGAACGTAGATTCGGCAGCCTACTACTTTAACCAAGGCTTAGCTAAAAACTCTAAGTCTGCTATCAATATGGTAGGACTTGGTAAAGTAGAAATGGCCAAAGGCAATCGTGCTGGTGCTGAGAAGCATTTTGCTGATGCTATGAAGCGTGGTAAAAAGGATTCTCACGTACTTGCCAGTATCGGTGAAGCTTATCTGATGGCTCCTGAAGCAACTGAGCAGGATTATAATAAAGCGATTGAGTATCTTAAGCAGGCAGTTGAGCGTGACAAAAATAATGCTGAAGCATATCTCCTGATGGGTGATGCTTATCTGAAGCTGGGCAATGGTGGTCAGGCTATGACAAGCTATGACAATGCTATTCGTATCAACGACAAGTCGCCAAAGGCTCACCTGAGAAGAGGCCAGCTTTATACTAGCTCACGTAACTACAATGAAGCAGAAGAAGCTTATAAGAAGGCAATCGAACTAGATCCAAACTATGCACCTGCGTACAGTGACCTTGGCGAGCTTTACTACTTTGCCGGTCAGTATGACAGAGCACTGTCTACGTTCAAGCAGTTTGTAGACATGTCGGAAAATACGCCTGCAACTCGTGCTAAGTATGCCTCTTTCCTTTTCCTGACAAAAGATTATGAAGGTACGCTGCGTGAAGTACAGGAAGTGCTGAAAACAGAGCCTAACAACAAGACAATGAACCGTCTGTTGGCTTACTCTTACCTTGAACTTGGCAAGCCTGAAGAAGCACTTAAGGCAATGGAAAACTACCTGAGCAAGGTAGACCAGAATAGCCTGATTGCAAGCGACTACGAGTATTATGGCAGAATCCTGGCAAGAAACAACCAGCCTGCAAAAGCTGTAGAGAACCTCGAGAAAGCAATTGCATTAGAACCTACTAAACCAGAGCTTTACTATGACCTTGCTAACATGTATGCCCGTGAGAAGCAGTTTGACAAAGCTGTAGAGGTTTACAACAGAAAGCAGGAAAAACTAGGAGCTTCTAATACCGACTACTTCCACCTGGGTAACGCCTATATGATGGCAGAGCAGTTTGAGAAGGCTGACGAGACTTACAAGAAGATCACGGACGCCAACCCTACTTATGCTTATGCACACCTGTGGAGAGCCCGTGCGCAGTCTAACCTGGACCCTGAAACAGAGCAAGGTTTGGCGAAGCCTCACTACGAAGAGTTTATCAAGCTTACAAACGGTGAGAAAGAAAAGTATAAGAAGGAGTTAATCGAAGCCAATACTTATCTGGGTTATTACTATTACCTGAAAGGTGAGCGTGACAACGCTATCAAGCACTGGACAGAGGTAAAAACACTAGACCCTACCAATACACAGGCTGAAACAGCTCTGGCTGAGATCAACAAGACTCCCTCTCAAAAAAAGAGACGTTAATCTTAACCCGTAAATCAAGCATACAAAAAGCCCACTCCTGATGGACGGCTGGGCTTTTGCTGATGTTCCTATACCTAAG
>NZ_AKIS01000081.1:0-55293 GCF_000277005.1 Pontibacter sp. BAB1700
GTGCGGAACTCTTCCAGGAACTGGCGCTTGATCTTGTCCAGATCTAAGCCGTTTTTTTCTTCCATGTTTTCTGCGTTAAAGGTAGTACTCTAAAACCTTTGACACAGTTGGCTTTACGCCCTCACCGATACTACTTTGTAAAGCTCGTCAACCTCTTCATCTGTCAGGGCAATACAACCCTGCGTCCAGTCCACCCACCTATGCAGCCGGCCAATGACGCCAGTGCCGTTCCGGAGACCATGAATCTTGATTGCACCTCCCGGTAACTTGCCTAACGTCTTTGCATGGGCAATGTCATTTGCATTAGGATAGGAGATGCCTAGATTCTTGTGGTAGGCACTGTTGGCATTCTTGTCGTTGATAGTATAGCTACCTCGGGGGTTTTCATGTCGCCTTCATACTCTTTGTGTCCATCCGGGTTTTCGGCCTAAGGCGATAGTGTACGTCTTGACCAACTCTCCACTCGCATAGGCCACCAACTTCCTTTGTGATTTGTACACCACTAGTCTATCGATTTCTATGCCGTCTTTCAGTTTGGTTTCCGGTAGATAGTAAACCGCCAATCCAATCAGGGGAATGCAGAGTAGGGTAACTATTGTATTTCGCATTGTCAAAGTTAATCGGTGTACTCATGGGAATATCTAGCGCCTTGGCCTCGTTGCTCCGGGCTACCACGCAGCCATCGTTGTTGCTCAGCACCACCACCGGTTTTCCGTTCAGGGACGGGACGAACACCCTTTCACATGAAGCGTAGAAGTTGTTGCAGTCCAAGAGGGCGAATATCGTAGTCATCGATTCACGTCACTTCTCATGTAATAATGGCCTTATCAGGCATGGCATCATAGGTCTTCCCGTTTAGCTCTCTGCCAGCTGCTTTTTTATTTCTTCCTCCCCACTGCTTGAAGAAGAAAGCTACTCTAGCACTTTCACATTGGGTCTGAATGTCAACCACCCATTCGGCTCTCATGGGTCTGGGGTTTCTGCCGGACTCACCGCCCACTATCACCCAATCAATGTTGTTCAGATTGAGGTTCGGCAGGGGGCCGATAAGAGGCTCCAAAGAAAGGAACTTGACCACTGCGTTGGTTCGCATCAAGTGCTCAATTCTGAACGTTACCGCATCGTCCTCAACCGATACGCCCATCCATATGTTGGGGGTCCAGTTGAGGAAAGGGGACAGTTCCTCTAATCGCTCAGCTCTTTTGGTAAGTATCTGGAAAGTATGCTGCGGGCACTCGTTCATAACTTTGAAAACCTGCTGCACGAAACTCAGCGGCACATCCTCGTGGAACAGGTCGCTCATGCTATTAACGAAAATCACAGACGGCTTCCACTTACGTGGCTGGTCCAACACCTCCGGGTGTACAACCACCTTTTTGAAGCCGCTGCTGTACTTTTCTAGACCCATTGCCTGTAACCTCTTGGTCATCACCTCAGCATAGCAGAACTTGCACCCCTGCGAGATTTTTGTGCACCCGGTAGTTGGGTTCCACGTGGCCTCTGTCCATTCTATACTTGATTCTGCCATAGGTACAATGTTTATCGTATTGAGTACTTCCTGATAATATCATTCGAGATGCGCAGGCCAGCCTTGTTATTGCTTGCACAGATGAAATGATATAAAGTGTTTCTGTTCTTGCTTCTCATCACGTAAGGCTTGCTCACGTGTTCCCAAACCTTTCCAAGCTGCTGCGAATATAGCTCCGCTATCTTGTTAATACTATCGTCCTGCTTCTGCAACTGCGTAATCTCATCCCCAAAGAGAGACATCGTTGTTGACGTTCTGTAAAATTGCTTCCTTATCTCGGCTTCATCCAATCCAAGGAAACGCTCCAATCTCCCCATCCATGCCTCTGAAATGTTGCCATCCGCAGTGAGCAACCTATTGGCGGCAACGCCAGATGGCAGCAGAACCCACAGGTCTATGCCAAGCCCGGCACATGCTTCCAGCGACTCCCAATCCAGCGCCATACCAAACGGGTCTATAAATGCCAAGGCCCTGTGGCCGGGGTTCTTTCTTAAAAAATCCGCCAAGTCCTTCAACTTCAAGTTGCAGTCGTCAGATACGCAGTAAATGCTCTTATCCGGGAACCTCGTTCTCAGTGATGTTTTGAGCGTGCTGCATTTAGTGCTGTCCAGCTCGACCAAGTAATATATGTCGAACTGCTTTGGGTGGTCGATGTTCAGAACCTTTGTCGCAACCCCCTCAATCAATGTGTCCGTAAGTCCAAAGTCAAGCTTAGGGCTTTCCGAGGGCGATGTCTCAATCGTCCCGCAACCGGCAAATCCATCGAAGTAAACCAGCTCAAAATCATACTTGTTCATGATGGTGAGATAGGCATTCAGGTATTCCATGAAGATGTTAATCTTCTTCTGAGTCCACGCACCACCAAACTTGTTGTAGCCTTGTGCCATAAATATAAACGATTAATTGCTAATAATGTTAGTTGTGCTAAATATTTTAGTCGAATTGAATAATTGAGGTGTAGGTGATTTTTCCCGCTGGCCCTCCCTTTTTAGCATCCCGGATGTCCACCAGTCCCCGCTCCCGGAGAAGGCGGAATGCCTCCTTGTAGTTCTCTTTGATATAGTTGGTACCGATGTTATGATTTTCAAACACCTCATTGATTGAGCAGAGGTTATATAAGCTCTTCTTTCTATAAAGGTCTTCGGTGAGATTAATGACAGAGTGGGGCAGATACCTGTGGTAGTCAGGTACTAAGAGGCGCAGTCGCTTCTGATTGGCCCCGAACAAGGGTACACCGTCTTCTTGGAAGTCACTGTATTTAGTCATGATTTCCTTTATTCTCATGTAGGCGATGCGGGCCTTGGTGACAAAGACTAAGTAGTGGCTCGTCTGGTTACGGTGCGGGAAGTTTATCTTGAACTTAAAGGTCAGGTAGTTCCTCTCCCGGAAGATATTTTCAAAGGAGTCGATGATGAAGGTCTCTCGTTTCTTAGGCTTCTTTTCTCGCTTATAATATTCTCTAATGTCATTAATGCGGTCTCCGAAGATTTCCTTCATCAGGTCGCTAACGTTATCATTGAGTACTGCTGACCGTATCCTGTTCACGTTGAAGAGCATGAACAGGTCAGAACCCCAGTTCTTGACGGACTGCAAGAGCATTTCCTGTGAGAAGCTGTAGCCGAAAGGGTCTATGAAGGTCAGGGAGGGATTACTGTTGTTGAGCAGGTTCACCAGTAGACGCTGGTTTGCCTTTTCGTTCAACACCAGCGGGGCGTGGTGCAACTCCTCGTAGAATGGCAGCGAACTCAGGTTAGCTTTTAGCTTCTCCACTACTGACTTGGTTGAGTCGTTGAAGAAGGTTTTGACGCTCATGTTCAGGTCTATTCTTTCACCCGAGCTTTTATGAATGCTCTCTAAAATCTTGATAGGGGTTGAAGGCTGGCCATCTTCGTAGTAACCCGGCCCTGAGTACAAGTCCACATACAGCACCGTATTAATCCTTTTGAACTTCTGGCCATACAGCAAGATTCCGCACCAAGCTTTGAAGTACTTATTCAGTATCTCGGACTTAATCTCAGACGTGTTTCTCTTCTCTTTGAAGAAGCATTCGGGGTTGATAGAAGCCACTTGATTGAAGTGTGAGTGAATGTAGAATTTTTCTTTTTAAATATATGAAATTTTGTTTGTAGGTTAATGGGGTGTAGGAATAATTATGTGGATAGGTTGCGGTAGTAAGGGGACATGGCCAAGAAGGGCTGGTATAGGTGGCCGTGCGGACGAACCACCTAACTTGGCTTTAATTAGGTTACCCTTGGCAGAGCGAAGCAGCCAGTCTCGCAGCCAGTGCCTCAATGTCCTGCCTTCTCGCTAGATGGGCTAGCCAGTCGGCTGGTATTTCCTCCTTACTCGTCAGCAGCAATCCCTGTAGCCCGCTGGCTACTGCGGAAACTGTATCTGTGTCGGACCCGAGACGGATACAGTTCTCTGCCACAGCCTCCAACGTGTCGCAGTTGAGCAGGCAGTAGAGGGCCGCCTCTAGAGTCTCCACGACATACCCACCGCTGTATATCTCGGACATGGCCAGCTCGTAAATTCTACCATCAAGGATTCTATTGAAGTGCTGCATCTCGTCTTCCGGGACACGCAGGTATAATAAGTGGTCCCGGACGATTTTGTTGGACTGCCAGTAGGCTTCGAACTTGTCCTTCCCATCAAGCAGGAGTTTGGCATATTCTAGGTAATAGAAGCAGGCGGTTGTACAGGTCTGCGTGGCGTGCGTGATGGCGCTGACCTCCCTTGTCAGTTCATACCGCTCATGGATGGGAATGTCTTTGATGTATGTGTAGAAAACGAGCGGGAGCACCCTCATAAGGCTCCCATTCCCCTTGGAGTGCTCGTGGCTCAATCCAGAATCGAGAGGGCTGACGCCCTGTAGCATCTTCAAGATGGCCTCCCGGGTGACACCCCCAATATCGAAGACGGTCGCATAGTCCGCAGCCCAGTGCCCCTCGGTAAACCAAAGGCAGAACTGCCGTCCAATGTCCCGGATGTCATATCCAAAGCACAGGGAGTCGGCAAGGCAGAGCGTCAAGCACGTATCATCTGAGTATACACCGGCAGGCTGGCCATGCGTGCCCCCTCCAACCATCATGGTCACGCATTCCACGGTCTGTAGCTCAGCCCTGCTCTTGAACTCGTAAACCGTGCCCAAGGCATCTGCGCAGGCAAGGCTCAGCAAGGCGCTCTCTATGGTGCTGCGTAGTTCTTCATGTTTCATACCTAAAGTTACAAAGAGTATCCCACCTTGGGAGGGACTAGTGTTGAAATAATATTCCCATATGGAGGATACTTCCCGAGCACGGGGCAATATCACTGTAGAATCAAATGGACAGAGCATCAAGGGCACCATGCTGTAGGGTCCAGACAGGCCTTGGGAGGTCCTACAGAAGAATCCAGTCAATCAACTGTGCTTTTTGAACCGCTCGTCCAATTGTCTCAACCTTTCCGCTACGTGGGGCGGCACTTCTGGCGCTTTCTCTAACCCATAACCATCCATGAGCTTGGAGAGGGTAATGGGCTTGACGCACGCCTTCTCTGTGACTGCAACTCGGCTGGGCTGGGCCATCGGGAATATATCATTAGCTACCTCCACGGTTCCTCCATCGTAGGAAAGTGTAGGAGCCGGTAAACCTAGTGTTTTAAAGGTATCCTCAATGATGAATTTGACCAGCGGCACATCGGAGGATTTCAACAAGTAGCTGTCATGGATGGTGGTGAAAGGGGCAGTTCCCTGCTCCACGGCTGTCACAGCCACAAGGTCAATCAATATTCGAGCTTCCAAACGCTGCAACAGGTAGGGGATGGAGTATATTTTGTTTACACTCTCACGCTCACCCGCAGCGGTATTGACAAACTCGCACGCTTTCACAACGCCCGGGTAGTGCTCTTGTAGGAGTGCCTTTGACTTCTGACATTGTCCCTTCCTGCTGAACAATGTCCTAAAACAGATGTCCTTCACCCTCTTCTTCTTGAACTTCTTGTTGTGCTTGCGCTCTAGGCTGGCGGCTAGCATGCCGTAAAGTTCACCAGATATCGCCCCATCAATGAACTCCTTGACGTCCGGCTTCGTGTGGTATGCCTCTCGGAGCAGGTGATGCACCTTCTGTAGCTTCTTTGGGTTCATGCCCGGTGCGAGTACCTTCATGACCTGCTCAGGGAACAGAACCATGCAAGCGAAGAAGTAGAACTGGCTGTTCTTCACGTCCATCTCCACTGCATGCTCACCATCTATTCTGACATAGCTCCGAATGATTTTCTTGTTGTTGGTGAATATGGAATGGAAGCGTTCTCCTTTAAAATCTCGGGGTGTGACATAAATGTCCCCTGATGCCAACCTGTCGCTTGCGTGGAGGTGTTTCTGTAAGCTTCTGTCGGACCTGAACTTCTTGTGATTCCGCAGGCACCATGACGTGAAGCCATCCGCATCGAATGTTGCTGCGAGGCGGTACACGTTATCCACCAGTTGCTGCCGTCCCTTCTCTCGTAGCTGTTGCTGCCGTCTTTCTTCCTTTGCCTTGAGGCCTTCACCAGCATCTTGTCAGTGGCGTATTCGACCCGGTGGTATTTCCGAACATCGGTAGCACACGTGATGAGTCGCTGCTGGAACCTGTAGTACTTGCTGTGCCGCCCGTTGAAGTAAAAGTCCGTAGCACCGTTAGATGAGTAGCAGGTGATATATCTGGCGCTCTGGAAAAACTCTAGGTAGCGCTTGTAGTCGCTTCCCACCCAGTTCGACAGGTCGCTAGAAGGGACGCCCACGTAGCCCATTGAATGCAGCCTGCTGTTGTCCTTGTTGGTGACCTTCCTGATGGACTTGTTTATCAGCAGGGTGGACAAGGCGAGCGCCCGGTCTATTTCGAACTTGGTGCCGGTGCTGGGCCAGTGTGTTGCCGAGTCCGCCTCTACCTGCGCTACGGTGAGGTTAATAGGCAGGTATGCATGGCTCCGCCACCGTTCTGGGTGTGCTGCCTTGATAGCGGCCAGTCTCTCTCTGTCGGTCTTGCCCTTCGTCTGCCCCACGGTGCTCTCCCTGATGGGCTTCACAAGCCACTTCTGTGTCCGAGCGTTCCAGTACATCTTACATATCGGGCATCTCTCTCCGTGTCTCATTTGTCATTCTCTAATGTTGGTTCTACCATTGTAGAATCGGGAACACCGAAAGTTTTATTCCAGTGAATATTTTTTTTGAGACCACGCTGGTATACCATGGAAGGGCCTACAGTATATAGCGATACAAATAACCTCCTCTCTCCCAAAAAAATCCTAGACATCTTTGATAGTGTAATGTCGGATACTGGATGAAATAGACTGGGTACAAAATAATGAGGAATGGAGTAACCTTTCAACATGGTGAGCACACGTCAGTGGTGCTCACACCAAGTGTGTACCATAAGGGGAGGAGTTTGTATATGCATGAAGACAATCCTATTTCTGGCTGGACTTCTTGTCTTTGAACATGCTCAGAAGGTCTTCAAAGAAATCATCATCCACTTCCCTGCTTACTGTAGGTGATGTCCTCAGGGAGGAGGACTGGACCCCTGTATCCGGGTGTTGTTTTTCCTGTCGACCCTCAAATATTTTATCTATTACTGCGAGTATAATCTCTTTTAGGTCCTCGCCTTCGAATGTCACTGTGACCTTGGCGTTCTTGCTGTTGTCTCTCGCTGCTTCCATTACATAGTTTATTTTTTATTCCCACATAAACTGGGGGTGTAGTTATATATTTATTCCCACATGCTGAAACCGGAAACTGGTAGAAAAACAGGTGGAAAAAATTATATATAATAGAAATGAACAGCATCTCATGAGTAAATATCAGAGTGTGAAATGCAAAAGAGAAACGTGGTCCACAATCACAGAGGCGGTCCATATCCTACGTGACCACGGCTACTATCTCAAAAAAAACGAAATAGTTGACTTGGCCCTCCGGAAACTTGTTACAGCGATAAAACGGATGGAGAAGCGATGATAAACATGGACTACTTGTATCAGCGTGGAAGCTTCTGTTATACCCAACAAATAGGAGGGAAAGAATATTACGTGACGCTTGCGCTGGGGCTTAACGATATCAGGCCAGCGTATATCTACATGTTGTCCATGAAAGACCTGCCGGAGCGCATACCCGTTATGGTTGAGCAATGTATAAAACCAAATGGTGCTGGTCAGGCGGATGTGTGTGTAATCGAATACCTTGCTGAGGATGGCGTAACGATAATGCAATTGAAGCACCTCGACATCACCGTTGAGGAGCTTCATACCCAAGAACCAGAGAGCGTCTATGCTGGCATTCCCTTGTTGACTTACGACCAGTTCATGCAGGTGCTGGAACATAAGCAGTAACGACCGGGGCGGTACAATTATCCGGGTTGCGAAAAAAATATTCTTACATTAACTGAGCCTTCTGGTAAGCTGCAATGGTCATATAAATTATTCCTATATTGCATTGATGGCATAATCTGTAAGCCATTGTTGACCGCTCGTGCAGTCAACAGGGCATCACTGCAAATAGGAATCCATGACACTCCACGATTACATCAACATACTCAATACACGTTTCAGGACAGGCATTTCCAGAGAACACAGCTATAGGGGAGACCTTCAAACTTTAATCTCCACCATGGTCCCCGATGTACTGGTAACCAACGAGCCAGCCCGTGTGGCGTGCGGTGCGCCTGATTACATCATTACAAAGAAGGATATCCCAATGGGTTACATCGAGGCGAAGGACATAGGCGTACCGCTGAATAGCAAGAGCTTAAAGGAACAGTTCGAACGCTACCGAGCCTCGCTGGACAACCTAATCATCACCGATTATCTGGACTTCCATTTGTACATCGAAGGAGAGTTCAAAACGTCATTGCGCATTGCGGAGGTACGAGACGGACAGATTCACCCGGTGCCTGCTAACTTCGCTATGTTCGAGAACCTGATGAAGGATTTCTGCACCTTCAACGGCCAGACCATAAAAAGTTCTAGGAAGCTAGCAGAGATGATGGCTGGCAAGGCACGTATGCTCGCTGAGGTGATTGAGAAAGCGCTGAGCAGTGATGATGTGAATCACGAGAACAGCACCCTCCAAGACCAAATGGATGCCTTCAAGATGGTTCTCATGCATGATATCAAAGCGAGAGAGTTCGCTGACATATATGCCCAAACCATTGCTTACGGCATGTTCGCTGCGAGGCTCCACGACCCGACCCTACCTACCTTCACCCGTCAGGAAGCGGCACAACTCATTCCGAAGACGAACCCATTTCTGCGGACCCTCTTCCAGTACATCGCTGGCTACGACCTTGATAGCCGCATCACATGGATTGTGGACGGGCTGGCAGACCTTTTCCGTGCTACTGACGTGGGGGCACTATTGAAGAACTTCGGGAAGGCCACGCAAACTCACGACCCTATCATTCACTTCTATGAGACCTTCTTGGCCGAGTACGACCCGAAGCTGCGTAAGGCACGTGGCGTGTGGTATACGCCAGAGCCTGTCGTTAATTTCATAGTTCGTGCCGTTGACGACATTTTGAAATCGGAGTTCGACCTGCCGCAGGGCTTGGCAGACACCTCCAAGACAAACGTGACACTGAAAGTGCCCACGCACGACAAGCGATTCAAAGCAGGCCAGCGGGAGTACGAGCAGGAGGTGCATAAGGTGCAGATACTTGACCCAGCCACGGGCACCGGCACGTTCTTAGCTGAGGTTGTGAAGCACGTCCACAGTCGATTCAAAGGGCAGCAGGGCATTTGGAGCAACTATGTGGAGAACCATCTAATACCACGTCTGAACGGCTTCGAGTTGTTGATGGCGTCCTATGCGATGGCGCACCTTAAACTGGACTTGCTGCTGTCAGAGACGGGCTACAAGCCCACAAGAGACCAGCGATTTCGGGTCTACCTGACCAACAGCTTGGAGGAGCACCACCCCGATACTGGGTCTTTGTTCGCCACCGCTTTGGCCAACGAGGCGAACGAGGCCAATCATATCAAGCGGGATACTCCTGTTATGGTTGTAGTCGGAAACCTCCCTACTCCGGTATATCTTCTAACAATGGCCAGTGGATCAGCGGGCTAATTGATGACTATAAGTATGTTGACGGAGTGCACTTCAATGAGCGGAAGCACTGGTTGAACGATGACTATGTGAAGTTCATTCGGTATGGCCAGCACTTCGTGGAAAGGAACGGTACGGGTGTATTGGCTTTCATCAACCCGCACGGGTTCTTGGACAACCCCACGTTCAGGGGGATGCGGTGGCACCTGCTCAGAACCTTCGATTCAATCTATACCATCGACCTGCATGGAAATAGCAAGAAGAAGGAGACCGCACCAGACGGTAGTGAGGACCAGAACGTCTTTGACATCATGCAGGGGGTATCCATCAACTTCTTTATCAAGACCGGGAAGAAGAAAGATGCCGAGCTAGGAAGGGTATACCATGCCGATTTGTATGGAAAGCGAGAGTTCAAGTACAGGTTCCTTTCTCAGAACACTTTGAAGACGGTTAATTTTACGGAACTCAAACCGGGTAAACCTTTTCTATTCTTCGTACCCAAGAATGATAGTGGGAAAGGAGAATATGAGGAAGGGTTTAAAATCGATGACCTATTCGGAGTCAATGTTACGGGTATAGTAACTGCAAGGGATTCACTCGTGATAAGTAATGACAGAGATGAGCTTCTGCGTAGGATTCAGCGCTTTACTGATTTCAATTACACTGACTCCGAAACAAGGAATCATTTTTTTGGTGGTAAGAAGTCGGGTAAATACCCAGCGGGAGATTCAAGAAGTTGGTCTCTATCAGCGGCTAGGCGGAAAATAAAGGACAACGACCACTTGGCGTTTATCAGAAGCATCTCCTACAGGCCATTCGATACAAGGAGCATATACTACTCGACTGATATGGTAGACTGGGGAAGAGAAAAATACATGCAGCACTTCTTAAAAGGCGATAACGTTGGTCTTGTGATACCGAAAATCAATAAGGAGGACAACTGCTTTTTTATAGCAGACAAAATCATTGCTCACAAGCTGTGTAGCGCCTACGACTCCAACTCTATATTTCCGCTCTATCTATACCCGGAGGAAACAGGACAGATAACAATTGGTGACCCTTCTGCGAGCCGAACACCAAACCTGAACAAGAAGCTGGTGCAGCAGATTGCAGATAGAGTGGGTTTGAAGTTCGTCCCGGAGCGGGAGGAAACCCACGACAAGTTCTCACCACTAGACCTGCTCGACTACATATACGCTGTCTTGCATAGCCCATCATACCGAGAGAAGTACAGGGAGTTCCTCAAAGTGGATTTCCCACGTGTGCCCTTCCCAGCTGGACCCGATTCGTTCTGGAAGCTCGTGGAACTTGGAGGGGAGCTTCGGCAGGTACATCTTCTAGAAAGCAGGGTGGTGGGAGAGTACATAACCCAGTACCCGGAGGATGGAAGTAATCTGGTGGAGAAATTACAGTACGTGGATGGAAACGTCTACATCAACGATACGCAGTACTTTGCCAACGTACCGCAGGTGGTCTGGGAGTTCTACATCGGTGGCTACCAACCGGCTCAAAAATGGCTGAAAGACCGTAAAGGCCGAGAGTTGAGCTTTGAAGATATCCTGCACTACCAGAAAATCATTGTCGCCCTACACGAGACGGATAGGCTCATTAAGGAGGTTGATAAGGTTGGGGTAGAGAAGGCGCAGGATGTAGAGGAAGTCGATAGGTAGCGCATCTTTGTAAATCTAAACGCAAGTAAAGTAAAGGTTTCTGTATCTCGCAGTGAGCACGGACTGGTGAGCATATTCCATATATTAGTGATAGCGCTTATACTCGCTGAATTGAGTTTCTATCTGCTTGGAAGATGCATCTATGGGTTCTTTGCTTGTTAGCATTCTTATCTCAATCTCTAATGAACTGAGCATATGTACTGGCACCTGTTGTACAGGTACATCAAGGGGCGAGAGTTGCTCTGACAAACATGCAGTGAATATGCAGACTTCTTGTTTTGAATGAATGCTCTGTTGTAACATGTCGACTATGGCTTCACCGAAGCCGAACATAGAAAAGACATAATTATAGTATGGCTCACCACTCACCACTACACGTAATGAGATTTCAAAATCAATGTTCCTATAGGTCGTTACATAAGTACAACTACCGAACTGGTGAAGGAAATCTATGGCATCAAGGTGTTCCTGCATGTTAGAGTTTTCCTTATATATCCTAGGTAGGGCCGCTCTTTTGGGTTAATAACCGTGAAGGGGGTAATGCGATAAATACATACGCAGCGTGTATACATTGATTCGCTCGACACTACAGCGTCTGAGAGTAGAGGAGGGGTTTGGATGTAGAAATATTTTTTACAAAATGTACAGACTGTAAAATGTAACGATTAAGCGAGGCGGTGAATGGGAGGTTGTGGTGAATTTCTGTGGTGAATAGGCACAAAAAAACCGCTAAGTTGTTGATTCTTAGCGGTTAATCTTGTAAAGTGGTGGTCGCGAAGGGAGTCGAACCCCTAACCTTCTGATTCGTAGTCAGATGCTCTATCCAGTTGAGCTACGTGACCATTCCGTTATTGTGATGCAAAGTAAAGGCCTTTTTTCTTGCAATGCAAGCCCCAAAGCGAATTTTTCTCAATTTTTTGCCGTCGCTTTCCGCAGCGCCCGCTTCAGGGCATGGTCAAAAATGAAGTACAGCCCGCCTATCGAAATGATAATCAGGGATATCATAAGCAACTGGCTGCCTTTGTTGCTGCCGGGGTCTTGCAATAATTTTATGACATCACTGGCCTGTGTACCTACCCAAAAGAAGAAAAGCGTACGCGGCAGCATGCCAACCATACTAGCCAGGAAAAATTTCACCTTGTCCACCTGCAACAGCGAGAGGACAAAATTCATAAGCGCAAAGGGTAGCACGGGCGATATACGGGTCAGAAAGATCAGGCTCCAACTCTGGTCGCGCAATTCCTGCATCAGGTACATCGTTTTCTCAAATCGATTTAGGAAAGACATCATTTTGCCGTGGTCGATGAGCCGGGCCAAGGTATAGCCGATGAGTGAAGCAATGCCATACGAAACCACCACACCTGCAAAGCCAGGCCAACCGAGGTAGAAGCCGCTCACCAGTGCTACAAAAGTAGTCGGGGTCAGGGCGAGCGACATGGTAATGGAGATCACGACAAAGTAGAGGAGCATCTGCGGCCAGCTCAGGTCTTGTAGCAGGGTTTCATTCTGGTACAGGTATACGGCAGCTGATGAACTCACCACTAGCGGAACTACGACCAGCAACAGCATGGAAATAAACGAAGGCGCGTTTTCCCGTATAAAAGTCCGCAGCATGGACAGTTTAGGCATAACAGGTGTTTTGGTCAAAGATAAAGCCTTTCAGGCAAGGATTTGCTGAAGGTATACGTAGATAGCGGTACGGGCAACAAAATTTAAAGATATGTGCCAGGCAGCGTGAAGCTTCCTGGCGCCATCCAACTCCCGAAAGGTAAAATTACTAACTTGCAACAAGCCATTATCAAAAAATAAACCTATGAAATTTGGAACAAAAGCTATACATGCCGGTGTGGAGCCGGACCCAAGCACGGGCGCTATCATGACACCCATTTACCAGACCTCTACCTACGTGCAGAAGTCGCCGGGTGACCATAAAGGCTACGAGTACTCCCGCACCCACAACCCGACACGGACGGCTCTGCAAAATGCCCTGGCTGAGCTCGAGAACGGCAAGCATGGCCTTTGCTTCGCTTCAGGTATGGCTGCCATCGATGCCATTATCAAAATGCTGAAGCCGGGTGACGAGGTGATCTCCACCAACGACCTGTATGGCGGCAGCTACCGCATCTTCACCAAAATATTTCAGAACTACGGCATTAAATTCCACTTCACTGACATGAGCGACCTGAGTAAGGTAGAGGCGCTGGTGAACGAGAATACCCGCATGATCTGGGTAGAGACGCCCACCAACCCGCTGCTCAACATCATCGATATCAAAGGCTGCGCTGCCATCTCCAAAAAGCACAACCTGCTGCTGGTGGCCGACAACACCTTCGCGACTCCATACCTGCAGAACCCACTCGACCTGGGGGCTGACATTGTGATGCACTCGCTAACCAAGTACATGGCGGGCCACTCCGACGTAGTGATGGGTGCCGTGATCGTGAAGGACGACGAGCTGCACGAGAAGCTGGCCTTCATCCAGAATGCCTGCGGCGGCACGCCTGGCCCTCAGGACTGCTTTCTGGTACTGCGCGGCATCAAGACGCTGCACATCCGCATGGAGCGCCACTGCGAAAATGGCCGTGCTGTAGCGCAGTATCTCATAAATCACCCGAAGGTGGAGAAAGTGCTGTGGCCTGGCTTGCCGGATCATCCGAGCCACCAGATAGCCAAAGAGCAGATGCGATCCTATGGCGGTATGGTTTCGTTTGCGCTGAAGGGTGACAGGATGGAAGATGCAATCGCTACACTGGAGCGCTTCAGGTACTTCTCGCTGGCAGAGTCTCTGGGCGGCGTGGAGTCGCTCTGTGGCCACCCGGCCTCTATGACCCATGCCAGCATACCCAGTGCTGAGCGGCTGAAAGCGGGCCTGAGTGACTCGCTGATTCGCCTGAGCGTAGGTATAGAGGACATTGAAGATCTGCTGGCGGATCTGGAGCAGGCCATTGGTTAATTAGTATTCAGAAACAGACAGGTATAGCCGTTCCGCTCACCCGTGGGGCGGCTATTTGCATCAGGTATAGATGGAAGAGCAACGCATCTTGTTCCGGGAAAAACAGCGTTTTAAGCAGTTCTGGCTGTGGGCACTTATACTAGGTATAGCAGCTGTCTTTTGGGCAGGCTTTGTTTACCAGGTAGTGCTGGGTGGCGCCTTCGGCAACAGGCCTGTCACGGATATACAGCTGAGTCTGATGCTGGCGCTGATCAGCTTCGGGCTCCCTTTCTTTTTCTATTACATGACCCTGACGACAGAAGTGTTGCCAGGTATGCTACAAGTGCGTTTCCGCCCTTTTCATCTGAAGCCTGTCCGTATACCTTTGCACACCGTGCGCGACTTTGAGAGAGTAACCTATAACCCGATTGGGGAATACGGCGGCTGGGGAATCCGATGGGGAGCAAAGGGTAAGGCCTACAGCACGTCGGGCAGGGAAGGGATATTGTTACGCTTTTACAATACACAGCCGCTCCTGATCGGCTCTCAGCGGTCAAAGGAGCTATTCCAGGCCATAGAGCAGGGCAAGGCCTCAGGCAAAGGTATAGCCGGGTAGATAAGTAGAGGTATAAAAAAGGCCGATAATCAAATTGAGTAGCGGCCTTTTCTGATTATAAGGTATAGGGATTACTTCATCGACTGGATGCCCAGTATCTTGTAAATCTCAGTAAAGTCAGGTGTCAGGATGATCTCTGTACGGCGGTTCTTGGCTTTTGCAGTAGCGGAACGGCCTGTGTCAACCGGCTGGAAATAAGCACGGCCGGCTGGCGTGATGCGGTCAGGTGACAGGCCACGCTGCGCCATCAGGCGGGTGATCTCTGTGGCACGCAGTACGCTCAGGTCCCAGTTGTCGGCGATGTCCTTTGTGCCCGGTCTTACCTCCACGTCATCGGTGTGGCCTTCTACCATCACGCCTACGCTCTGATTTTTCTTCAGCACGTCTACCAGCTGATCCAGGGCCTGTTTGCCGGTGTTGTTCACTTTGGTGCTGCCTGTAGCAAAAAGCAGTTTGTCAGACATCGAAACGTATACCTTGCCATCTTTGATGTTCACGCTCAGGTCACCCTGGTTGAAACCAGAAAGCGCACCGTTCACTTCATTGCGCAGGTTGTCCAGCACTTTTTTCTGGTCATTCATGGCACGCTCTAATTCGGCCAGTTTCTGCTCACGCTCTCGCAGCGTGCTGCTCAGTTCTTTTTCCTTGTCACGGCTGGCTGCCTGCTCGCGCTCCAAAGCCTCTTTGCTGGCTTTCAGCTCGTCGTACTTTTTGGAGGAAACGCAGGAAGACATCAGGGCGCCGCATAGTAGCAGTGATAGAGATGCTTTTGTGAAATTAGATTTCATGTGTGTTTGATTGTTGTTTGTGTTGTTTGTAATTGATTTTTACTGGCAACTATGGGACAAAACGAAAAATGCCGCTTCTAAAGTATAGCTGATCTTAAATTTCCCCCTTCGACAGCTTCAGTTTAAAAGCAAATATTGTGCTAAATCTATATATTCTGAGCAGCTTGCTCATAAATATTTTTTCGGGGAGTTTTTGTGCGCAGAAGAGAGTGATGAAGGGCTTTGGATACAGAATAGGACAAGATATGAGCCTCAGCACAAGGCAGGGACAGGTATAAAAAGAGAGGCAGCCAGAACGCTGGCTGCCTCTCTTTTTATTTAATTTTGCTTATTGCGCTTCGTCCGCCTTCACCCACTCCAATGCCTTGTCGCGGTCGGGTACTTCAAAGTGCTTTACCTTTGCCGTAGTAAAAGGGCTTGCCATGACGGTGAGCCAGTCCAGCCACTTGCGGTTGCCCACCAGCGCGACTTTCTTAAAATCAGCAGCGTGGCGGAAATCAAACTTCAGGTCCTCCCAAAGTGCCTGAAGGGAAATTTCCTCGGCATCCTGCAATTCAGCATATACCCGTATCTTACCATACTGCTTGATTTTTTCCTCCAGTATCGGAAGCATCACATCATAGTCATGGCGGTCTATACTTCCTGCCAGACGAAAAGCAACCAACTCGTCTCGCGACTCTTCAAGTAACTGTAGCATTGGGATCAGGTTTGTCGTCATAAATACGTAACGGCGATGACTGCGTTCCAGTATAGTATTATGCTTTTACTATACTTATACCTGTTTTTGTACAGTTCTGGTCTTACTCAACACGCAGGTCGCGCAGTTGACGAAGCAGTACGTCGCGGGTTGTACTGGTGCTGCCGTCAGCGAACCGTATGCTGTAAGGCGTACCTGAAGAAGATTGTGAGGCCAGTTCCGTGACGAATCCCTCAGCTGTTTTTACTCTTGAAGCATGCTTCTTCCATTTTGAAGACAAATGCCCGGCAGCCTTTTCAGGTGAAAATTCACTGTTGTCGCGTATAAAAGTGGCACCTTCGAGGTTGCGGATATACGCAAGCAGCTTCTGCACTTTTTGATCCTCTGACATGGTTTCGTAAGTCCCATTGCGTTCATAAGCATCTTGCGCAGCAGCCGGCTGCAGTGCACTTTGGGTTAAGGTGATGGCAACTGCCATTAATAGTATTCTGAGCATGGTTTTTGTACTCTTTTATATTCAAAAAAAACTTATCGGATGTGTATTTTTGTAATCCGATAAGGCACTTAATCTCAAGTCTTAACGTTAGGTTCAGAAGCAAAAGCTATACCTGAATTCGCCCCTGTAACGGCTTTACGTATTTTATGAAGAAAATTTTCTCACTCTTTGTGATGGCGCTGGTACTTAGCCACCAGGCCTTCGCCCAGCAGAACATCGAAACCAGACTGGGTTATAGTTACAACGATAAATTTGAATTTTCGGACGAGTGGCAGTACCTCTCTACTGACATTTACCTCTATAATGGTGGGCAATTCAACCGTGTGCTCAATGAGTTAGAGTCGGGGGTGAAGAAAAAAAGCAAGAAAAACTATGCCTACGAACTGGAGTACCTTTTCATTACGGCACAGCTTAAGAATCTGAAGCTCTTCGGTAACGACCAGATCGTATATCCACTCTTCAACTTTCACATCAATACAGACAAAAACGACTATCATACGCAAGTGAGCGATCATTTAGAGGTAGTACGCATCATCGACAAGATGCCGCTCACCTCTGCCCAGAACAGTATCGACGCAGCCATTAATGCCAAAGCGGTTACCAATCAGGATGGAGACCAGGTATTTAATCTGGTGGCCAGTCAGTTGGTGAGCTTGTCTAATCTGACCAACCCGTCAGTAGCGGTTATGTCGTTGGTGGGCGAATTTGGTAATCTGCTGGGCTCTCGTGCTAAAAAGAAAGAGTATAAGTTCAGCTCTACTATCCGCCTATACGAAGGGCAGGATTTCGACACACGACTTCATTCCGTGAAGGTATACGTGCTGGTGCCGGGCAGTGTAAAGACTGTAACATTAAAGCCTGCCAAGCTCACCGACTACCTGAGCAAAAACTCCAACAAGCTGGATCGAAAGCAGTTAGAGGATGCCATTGGCTATAAAGAGTATCCGTACATTGTGGTGGCCAATTACAAGTCTCTCTACAAAGTGGATGTGCTGACAGGAGATGAAGTGACCATGGACCTGATCGAGAAGCGCAAGCAGAAGATCCAGACGGCCTACGACACCAAGTTGATGAACGATGAAACGTACCGTCAGGAGAAACTGTATGTAGAGTACCTGCGCATCTTTGCCGAGATGAAGCAGAACCTGAACGCCTACCGCCTCAACTACCGCAATAACTCTCCGGAAATAAACGCCAAGAACCTGTTTGGCATTATGCAGGAGTACAAGCGCATGAAGACTGCATTTGAGGCGCGTGAGAAGGAATTTGACAAGAATAGTACATATAAGAACATCTTTCGATCGGAGTACGAGTCCATCATGGCCAATGCGGATCTATACCTGGATGCTGATCATAACTTAAAGAACGGGAAGCTGCTGGTGAATACACTTCAGGAGCTGGAGAATAATCCAAAGGCTTGGGATACACCGGCCAAACGGGAGGCTGCGCTGGCCAGGCTGTCTTCGGTGGAGTTACCGCGTGCCGACTACCTGTCAGCTTCGGTAGAGGGGGAGGCCATCGTGCGTCTGACCAAAAGGCTGGAGGACATGCAGTACCGTGAAGTGTTTGAGAAAGAGGTGAAGAAACTGGCCGATGCCCAAGCCTCTGACGAGACCCTGTCGATACGCAATGCCCTGCAAGACAAGGCCAATACGAGCAACTGCCTGAGCTGCCGCGAAAAGGTGCGTGATGCGGTAAGCGACTACAACAAACGCTACGAAAGCTTCAGGTTGAAAGAGGAAACCAAAGAGATGGGCAAGCTACAGAGTGCGGCCGAACAGCAGGTCCTGCGCCACCTGCGCTGGCAGCTGTGCTTCGACAATAACCTGCAGGCAGTGGCGGTGGCCAGTTCCGACAATGGCATGGACCAGTACTATACCAAGTTGGGTGAGAAAAGCAGTGCCTTTGCAGCTACTATCAAAGAACTGGAGACCCTTGCCAAGAACGAACCCGAGAACCCACGTCTGCAGCAGGTGCAAGCCTACAACAAGCAACTGACGAACCTGATGAAGGAGGTGGAGCAGCATTATGCCATGCTCTGCCAGCTCGACAAAAAGCTCTGTGAGTGCCAATAGGCGGCTAATAACAATCCCGCTGCTTCTGCCGTTGGGAGAGTATGGAGAATTTTTTCGAAATTATTCTCGGAACAGGAGAAGACAGACTAACCTGGTGGCAAATGTCCATACGGGCGGTGGTCGTTTTCATTGCCGCTCTGGTCATCATGCGGATTGGCAGCAAGCGTATCTTTGGTAAGCATACAGCCTTTGACATCGTGTTGGGCATCATCTATGGCTCTGTTCTGAGCCGTGCCATCACAGGTAATTCACCATTCTTTCCCACACTTTGTGCGGCACTGGTTTTAGTGCTGCTACACCGGTTTCTGGCTTTTCTCGCCTTTAGTACTTCCGGGCCTTTAGGTAACTTCATCAAAGGCCGGCCTGTAATGCTCGTTAAGCATGGGGAGGTGCTGGGAGATAAACTGAAAGAAAATAACCTGACGGAAAATGATCTGGAGGAGGCCATGCGACAGGGGGGAGTGACAAGCAGAGACGAAATTGAATACGCCTGCCTGGAACGCAGTGGTGACATTACTATTATCAAGAAAGATTCCTGAAGCATATACGCAGCATAAAAAAGGCAGAAGCCTCTCCTGAATGGAAGAGGCTTCTGCCTTTTTATAATTAGATGGATGATTAGGCCATCTGAGCGTCTAGCTTCTGAGCCAGAACGTTCTTTGGCACAGCGCCCACCTGCTTGTCCACCACTTGTCCGTTCTTGAAAACGAGCAGTGTCGGGATGCTGCGGATGCCAAACTTGGCAGATGTCTGTGGGTTGGCGTCTACGTCTACCTTACCGATCACGGCTTTGCCTTCGTACTCGCCAGCCAGCTCTTCTACGATCGGGCCTACCATGCGGCACGGACCGCACCACTCTGCCCAAAAGTCTACCAATACTGGTTTATCTGAATTGATGATCTCATCAAAATTAGCGTCAGTGATTTCTAATGCTTTGTTAGCCATAACTTTAACGTTTTGTTGGTTAAATTCTGTGTTTTAAATATAGTAACATTTACTAGCTTCTCAAATTTGAGCCCAAACTGTGTTTGTCTGACAAGCTGTCCTGTTATCGGGTTATTCCCCCTGCAAATTTAGAATTTATACATACGGATTTGCAAGGCGAGGGTATATTTATTTGTATAAACAAATGTTGCTGATAAAAGTTGCATGCGCAAGACAGCGAGAAAAATGAAGCATAAAAAGGACTTTGCAACAACTCAATATATTATCTTTAGTTAATATAAGTTATAATGACAATTATTGAATTATAGGTATTTTGATTTTATAAAGCTTACAACCCGATGACTCGATGAAGACTAGGTGCACTTTAGCTTTGTTTCTGTTCCTACTTATAACCCGGGGAGTCTGCGCGCAAGATATCGAGGGAGAAGATAGTAAACTACAAAGGCCCAATGCATTTAAGCTTAATATAATACCTCTGTTTATTGGGTCATTCAATGTGTCTTATGAGCGGCATATCACCCCACATTTTGCAGGGGCATTAACAGCTACCGCTTATCCGAGGCGACTCACTTTGATGAAAGACGATTTTTCTTCGACGTATGCGATCACATCCGATTTTAAATTCTATTCGAAGGGCAAATCTCTCAATGGGTTTTATGCAGGGCCATACCTGAAGTACCGCTTGCGCATACACAATGAAAGAGAAGGAGGAAATGGTTTTTGGCTTTTCAGCGAACCCGACCGGGAGTACGAGCAATGGGCAGGGTATGGCGCTGGAGCAATAATGGGATACCAGCAAGTGAAGCCTAAAGGTTTTACTATTGATCTGTTCTGGGGAATAGGTTATCATTTTCACCAAAAGCTGATCAGCAAATCAAATTATACGAAGGAAGAGATAGAGTACCACAAACCCTCACCTTATGACCTTCGGTTGGGTATGTCGCTCGGCTATGCCTTTTAAAGCAGAAAGGTATGCCACTTGCGCAGCATACCTTTCTATACCTGAAGACACAGGTCTACTTAACTCTGAATCTCCCTTGTCTCCAAGTTCTCAAATCCATTACAGCAGTTTACACTCCCCCAGTCCCAAGTCCTTTACCTGACCTAGGAATACCTTCGGGTCAATGCGGTACTTGCGCGAGTAAGTCGGCAGCACCAGTTTTTCGTCCGGCACGTGTAGCGTGATTTCCAGTCGCTTCTGGCCCGGACTGGTCGCGATGGCTTCTTCCAGGGCTTCGGCTATGTTCGGCGTAAGGAGCTGCAGATTCACGTCCAACTGCACACCTTGCGCCATCTTGTCCATCACGTCGCCCAGAAGCTGGATGTTGGTTGGCTTAAGCTCCCACTGGTCCTCGGTGCGGTAACGCAGCTGCACCTTGCCCCGGATGAACAGGTATAGTCCCGTCTTCAGATAAGGCGAGAACTTCACGTAGTCTTCTCCGAACAGTGCCATTTGCAGCGTAGTGTCGTAGTCTTCGATGGAGAACAGCGCAAAGGGATTACCGTTCTTCGCCGTCCTGATTACCACTTCAGATACCATACCCGCTACATTGATATCCTTATTTTTGTGGTTGGCGATATCAGCCAACGAGGAGGTACAGTAGGAGTCGATCTCCATCTTGAACTGGTCGAGCGGGTGGCCCGAGATGTAGAAACCTACCACTTCCTTCTCGCGGCGCAGCATTTCGGCCTGCGTCCATACCTGTACCTCTGGGATCTTCGGTAGTGGAGAGGCCACAGCAGCGCTTCCCCCCGAACAGCGACTGTTGCGCTGCCTGTTGCTCGGCCTGATAGTTGTTACCGTAACGAACTGCCTTTTCCAGCAAGCTGATGTTCTCACCTTCCGGTACTTCCATCAGCTGAGCGCGGTGGTAGAGCCCCCACGAGTCAAAGGCTCCGGCCAAAGCCATGCTTTCAAAGGTCTTCTTGTTCACCGCACGCAGGTTCACGCGCTTCGCAAAGTCGAAGATGTCCTGGTAGGGACCGTTCTTCTCTCTTTCCGAGATGATAGCGTCTACGGCGGCTTCGCCGGTGCCTTTGATAGCGGCCAGACCGAAACGGATCTGCCCCTGTTCGTTCACGTTGAACTTGAGCAAGGATTCGTTCACGTCCGGACCCAACACGGCCACCCCTTGTTTGCGGGCCTCCTCAATAAAGAACGTCACCTTCTTGATGTCGTTCATGTTGTTGGTGAGCACCGCCGCCATGTACTCGGCAGGGTAGTGGGCCTTGAGGTAACCGGTCTGGTAGGCCACCACCGAGTAAGCAGCGGAGTGGGATCGGTTGAAGCCGTACTGGGCGAACTTCTCCATCACGTCGAAAACCTCAGAAGCTTTCTTGGCCGGGATTTTATGCATTTCTGCAGCACCAGCAATAAACTTCTCACGCTCCTCGGCCATTTTCTTCATGTCCTTCTTACCCATGGCGCGGCGCAGCAAGTCGGCGCCGCCCAGTGAGTAACCGGCCAGAATCTGGGCCGTCTGCATGATCTGCTCCTGGTATACCATGATCCCGTACGAGTAATTCAGGATCGGCTCGAGCAGCTCGTGCGGGTATTCCACTTCCTCTTTGCCGTGCTTTCGGTTAATGAAGTTCGGGATGAACTGCATTGGGCCCGGACGGTAAAGGGCGTTCATGGCGATCAGGTCTTCAATGTTGGTCGGCTGCAGGTCCTTGAGGTACATGCGCATACCCTCCGACTCGAACTGGAACGTACCGATCGTGTCGCCGCGCTGGTAGAGTTCGTAGGTTTTCTCGTCATCAATCGGAATATTGTCGATGTCGATCTCCACGCCATGGTTCTTCTTGATCAGCTCCATGGCGTCTTTGATGATGGTCAGGGTTTTCAGGCCCAAGAAGTCCATCTTCAGCATGCCCGCGCTCTCGATCACCTTGCCGTCGAACTGCGTCACGAGCAGATCGGAGTCTTTGGAGGTCGAAACCGGTATGTAATTGGTGATGTCGTCCGGGGCGATGATCACACCGGCCGCGTGTATACCTGTGTTGCGCACCGAGCCCTCCAGCTTTTCAGCCAGCTTCAGTACGGCCGCGCGTGCGTCGTCACCTTCGCGAATGGCAGCCAGCTCCAAGTTCTCCATGAAGGCCTTGGCCAGTGTCGTACCCGGGGTTTCAGGTACCATTTTGGCCAGTTCGTTTGCCTCTGCCAGTGGCAGGGAAGTAGAACGGGCTACGTCTTTGATCGACGACTTGGCAGCCATCGTACCGAAGGTGATGATCTGGGCTACCTGCGTCTTGCCGTACTTGTCCACCACGTAGTCGATCACGCGCTGGCGGTTCACGTCGTCGAAGTCGATATCAATATCGGGCATGGACACACGCTCCGGGTTCAGGAATCGCTCGAAAAGGAGGTTGTACTTGATCGGGTCGATGTTGGTGATACCGATGCAGTAGGCCACCGCCGAACCAGCGGCAGAACCACGACCCGGACCCACGAACACGCCCATGTCACGACCGCGGTTGATGAAGTCCTGCACGATCAAAAAATAACCGGCAAAACCCATCGTCTTGATCACGTGCAGCTCAAAGTCGAGGCGCTCGGTCACTTCCGGCGTAATCTCGGTATAGCGTTTGGCAGCTCCCTCGTAAGTGAGGTGGCGCAGGAAATCGTCGGCGTCGGCGTGCTGCGGCGGTATCGGGAAGTTAGGTAGCAGGATGTCACGCTTCAGCTTCGGCGGCGTGATCTTGTCCACGATCTCGTTCGTATTGTCTACAGCCTCTGGCACATCGCTGAACAGCTGGTTCATTTCGGCCTGCGTCTTGAAGTAGAACTGGTCGTTCGGGAAACCAAAACGGGTTTTCGGACCAGCCTCGTCAATGCGCTGCAGCATCTGACGCACGTTCATGTGGTTGCTATACTTGCTGCGCACGTTCTCCACGGTGTCGTAGATCACCTTCTGGTCATCGCTCAGGAAGCGGTAGTATTTGGTGGCAAAGTCGCCCACAGGGGTGCTCTGGTCTTCGCCGGTGTTCACGCAAAGCAGGATGTCGTGCGCGTTCCAGTCCTCCTGGTCCACGTAGTGCGAGTCGTTCGTGCAGATTACCTTGCAGTTATACTTCTTTGCCCACTTCAACAGCACCTGGTTGATGTCCTCCTGACTTTTGCCCGTGCCGTCGATGTTCATCAGGCCGTGGCGCTGGATCTCGATGTAGTAATCCTCACCGAACACATCCAGCCACCACTTGAAAATCTCCTCGGCTTCTTCCTCGCTTTTCCACAGGATTGCCTGCGGCACCTCGGCACCAATGCAGCAGCTGGTCGCGATCAGGCCTTTGCTATACTTGAGCAGCAGTTCCTTATCGATGCGCGGCCATTTGCTGTATACCCCCTCAATGTAGGAAAGCGAGCAGAGCTTGGCCAGGTTCTGGTAACCCTCCTGGTCTTTAGCGAGCAGCAGCTGGTGGTGGCGCACGTCTTTCTGTTCCTTTGTAAAGGTTTTCAGATGACGGTCATTTACAAGGTAAAACTCGCAGCCCACGATCGGCTTCACGTTATACTTGTTGGCCTCGTTGACGAAGTTGAAGGCGGCGAACATGTTACCGTGGTCGGTCATGGCAACGGCGGGCATGCCATCGGCCTGCGCCTTTTTCATGAGGGCGCTGATGCTGGCCTGACCGTCGAGCAGGGAGTACTGGGTATGGGTGTGTAAATGCGAAAAAACAGGCAAGACTATAGAGAATTAGTAATGACGAATGATGAATTAACAATGACACACATGTATACTTCACTATATACAAGCGGGCATTTTCGGGATGTTAAAATTACGGAAAATTGGTCGGCTGCCCAAACCAAAAACAGCCTGTGGCTAAAACAAAAGTGCGGCGGAAATAGTCCCGCCGCACTCCTTTATTTTGACTTTGTCTGGATGTCAAAATGTTAGCTTAGAACATCCGCTGCGCTTCGTTTTCCGCCATTTGTTTCTTGTTCACGACATACAGTTTCTGAGTAGGATAGGCGAACTCAATGCCACGCTTCTCAAATTCCCGGAACAGCTGCATGTTGATGGCCTGCTGCGTATCCATGTACTTATTGAAATCGGAAGAAAGCACGTGGTACACGATCACAAAATCGAGGGAGGAGTCGCCGTAGGAGGAAAAGTGCGCCCGGTCAAACTCAGCCAGTTCCTGCGACGTGATGATCTCTTTAATGATCTCAGGTATAGCCTCCACCTTATCGGCAGGTGTTTCGTAGGTTACGCCAATACCGAACTGGATGCGGCGACGTTCCATGCGCTTGTAGTTGTGAATGCGGGAGCTGGTCAGGTCGGAGTTGGCGATGATCAGCTGTTCTCCGGTCAGACTTTTGATGCGTGTGGTCTTTACGCCGATATGTTCAATGGTGCCGCTCTTGTCGCCGAGCGCAACAAAATCACCCACTTCAAAGGGACGGTCCAGAAAGATGACGAAGTAGTTGAAGAGGTCACCCAGGATGTTCTGCGCTGCTAATGCCACGGCGATACCGCCTATACCTAAACCGGCGATGATGGCCGTCAGGTCATAGCCCATGTTATCAAACAGGAAACCAATGCCGATAAACCAGATCACCATGTTGATGATCAGGCTAATGGCCCCGATCTCGTTGGCGTTGCTGCGGTCATGGTGCTTTCTCTTGAAGTAGGATCGGACCAACATCACCAGCGTGGTCGTGATAAACCGGATGACCATGAACGTAATGGCTACTGTAATGGCAATCTGGAAAATACCGGCAACTCTCGGGGTCAGGTTAAGGGAGGTGATGCCAAGGTATATGACAATAAAGTGCACGATCGGAACGCCAAAGCGGGCAAAACTCTGCACCGCATAGTCGTCGAAGTGATTATTGGTGTTCTCGGTCCACTTTCGGATGCGGATCAGAACGGAGCGTCTGAAAATGGTGATGAGCAGCGAGCCCAGCAGGATGATGGCAAAGGCAATCAGGTATTCTTGGACAGTATTGTGAAAATAGACTCTATCTAAAAGGTCATTCATGTACTCGGGTGATTTGATGAAGCTTAAAGTTACAAAATATAAATAAAACCTGCTGACGGCATTGGGTTTACAGTGGCTTATAAATAAATAGCTGAAGGGAGTGACAAATTTATATGATTGCTTAATCAGTCATTATCAGAATAAGTTAAACTTTGGGGACGGGGCTAGCCGTAAGTTAGTTTAATGCACAAACAGGTAAATGCGTAAAAAGGTATGGCGGAAGCGGTAGATTCAGGAAAGCTAGGAGGGATGTTCCGGGCATTGCGATCACGCAATTACCGGCTGTTCTTTATGGGGCAGGGCATTTCCCTAATCGGTACCTGGATGCAGCAGATTGCCATCAGTTGGCTGGTATACCGCCTCACCGACTCCGTGTTCCTCTTAGGAGCTGTGACTTTTGCGAACCAGATTCCTTCTTTTTTGCTTGGGCCTTTTGCCGGTGTGCTGGCTGACAAATTCAACCGCCACCATGTATTGCTGGTCACCCAGTTTCTGTCGATGCTGCAGGCGGGTACTCTGGCTATACTCGTGCTCACTGGTACGGTGCAGGTATGGCACGTGCTGACGCTGATGGTCGTGCTCGGTACGATCAATGCCTTTGATGTGGCTACCCGGCAGGCTTTTGTGGTGCAGTTGGTGGGGAAACGTGAAGACATCAGCAACGCCATCGCCCTCAATTCTTCTATGTTCAACATGGCTCGTCTGGTTGGCCCGTCGATCGCAGGTTTGCTGATTGCCTGGGTGGGAGAGGGGGTTTGTATCCTGATCAATGCGGTAAGTTACATTGCCGTGCTGGCGTCGTTGCTATCATTGCGACTGGAGCCTTTTGTAAAAGAAGTGCGACAGGACAATGTATGGAACTCGCTGCGAAACGGCTTTTCCTACGCTTTCGGATTTCCACCCATCCGCACGCTTATCCTGATTGTGGGTTTGATCAGCCTGTTCGGGATGCCTTTCAGTGTGATGCTGCCGGTGTTTGCCCGGGATATATTACAGGGTGGTGCCAACACGCTGGGGTACCTGGATGGGCGCATCCGGTTTAGGAGCTTTGTCAGGTGCGCTGTTCCTGGCGCAACGCAAGTCTGTCATCGGGCTGGGCAAGGTGATCGTGTTCACCATGTCCTTGTTCGGTACGGCACTGATGGCTTTTTCTTTCTCTACGATACTCTGGCTATCGCTGGTGCTGATGCTGTTTACAGGTTTTGGTATGATCGTGACCATGGCCTCCTGCAACACCCTGCTGCAAACACTGGTGGATGATGACAAACGGGGGCGTGTGATGAGCCTTTACGCCACGGCCTTTATGGGAATGGCCCCATTGGGAAGTATGCTGGCCGGGGCTGTGGCAGAGCAGGTAGGGGTGGCCTATACGTTGCTGGGCTGCGGTTTGCTGTGTGCTGTGAGTGTCATCCCCTTCGCCTGGAACCTGAAGCGCCTGCGCTTGATGGTGCAGCCCATCTACGAGCGCCTAGGCATCGTACCGGAAATTGCCTCAGGACTTCGTGCAGCTTCCAAGCTGACGGCTCCTCCGGGAAAGCGCTAGGCATAGCTATACCTTATAACCACAAGAGCCAGCTGCAACAGCTGGCTCTTGTGGTTTGATACTTTTTTAGAATGCTACTTCTTTTTGATGGTCAGCTTGTCGCCTGGCTTCACGTTGAAGTCTGATTTGCCGTTCCACTCCATGATGTCCTTGATGGTGACGCCATACTTGCGGGAGATCTGGTAAAGGCTCTCGCCGGATACCACCGTGTGTTGGGTACTGGCGCCTGAAAAAGTTTCCGCGGGAGCTTCTTCCAGGTCTTCATTCGACCCTGCTGCGTCGGCTGGAGCTGTAACGCGCAATTGCTGCCCGATAGAGAGTGCTGAGCTGGAAAGGTTATTCCACGTCTTCAGCTCGTTTACCGTCACATTATACTTGCGGGAAAGCACATAAAGCGACTCACCGGATGCTACCGTATGGATCTCAGTTTTTTCTTCAGCAGTTGGCGCTTCTGCCTTCGCCGCAGCATTAGAGGCAGATTCCTCAGGTACTGTGAGGGGCTCTGCGATGATGAGTTCCTGACCGATCTTGATTGGAGCGTCACCCAGGTTGTTCCAGGTCGTGATATCGGTTACAGTCACAGCGTACAGCCTTGATATGGCCCACAAGGACTCACCTTGCTTCACGACATGGCGGGTAGGCTTGTTTGCTGGAGTCGCCTTTTCTTTCACTGTTGTACTGGCCTGTGTATTTTTAACTGGCTCCGGCTTGGCAGCTGCTGTTTTAACCGGCTCAGCTTTAGCAGGCGTAGGTTTTTGAGTTTCACGTGCTGTGTTGGCAGCTTCAACCGTTTTTACTGCTTCCTCTTCTGTTTCTATCTCCTCATTTCCAGAGAAGCCAACAAACACATCTTCGCTCAGACCCGCTGCCCATTCCGCATTTTCCTCTTCTGTCTCTTCCGACTGTGCTTCCTGAACTACTGTTTTCTGTTCACCGCTTTCCTGGGCCTTCTTGCCAGGGTAAAGCGCGGCAGTTTTTGATTTTTCAGCAGCAGGTGTTGTCGCCTTCTCAGATTTAGGTTCTGCAGCTTTTACCTCCTGCTCAGGCGCCTTCATAACAGGCACAGGCACCGACTCAGGCTTGGTGGTAGTTGCCACTTCTACAGTCGCTTCTTCCTTGGCTATACCTTGATTTGCTTCCTTAGCAGGTACAGCATCTGTTCTTGCAGGTATAGCAGCAGTTGTTTCTTCTGCCTCTTTTGTTGCAGCAGCCGTTTGTGTTTCCTGTTGCTCAGGCTCCGTTGCCTGGCCTTTCAGTTTGTTCCAGCTTCTTTTGAAGCGGGTCAGGAAATCATCTTGCTTTCCAGCGGGTTCTTTTGATGCAGGTTCTGCTTTTGTTTGTCTGGCAGAAGCGGTGGTGGTTTGAGGCGTATTTTCAGCTGCAGCCATCACCGGATTGCTAGTGGCAGGTACAGACTTCAACTCACGCACTTCAATGGCTACTTTGGCCGGACGGCGCTTCTGCAGCCAGAGCACACGGCCCGGTACCGGCACCTCAGCACGCTTCATACGATTTTTAAACTGCAGGTAATCCATGCGGATGCCGTAGAGCTGGGCGATTTCCTGCATGGTTTCCCCGTGCTGTACGACATGGTACTCTTTGTCTGCATTCAATCGTTTGGCCTCAATGTAGTAAGCTTCGCCTTCCTCGAACTTGTCGAAGTCACGCATGTCGTTGAATCGGAGTAGCTTGCGGGTTGTAATTCCGGCCTTCAGAGCCAGTTTGTCTTTGGTGTCGCCTTTGCCGGCTATGATGGCTTTCAGGTTGTTTCGCTTGATAATGCTGCCTGCTGCCGGTGCGGCAGCCGTCTGGCGGGCAGGTGCTGTGCGAACCGGCTCAGTTGACGCCACTATACCTGGCTCGGTCGTATGGCGAACAGGGAGCATCACATAATAGTCTTTGTCGGCAGGTATAGTGCCGCCCAATAGCCATTTGTTATACTTCTCCAGCTCAGAAGGATCAGTTTCATGCGCCAGTGCAATGTCGGCCAGACTCTGTCCGGGAGTGGCACGCAGTTCACGCAATGAAACCACTGGCGGAGCGCTCTTTCCGATAAAGCTGTCATAGGCTACCTTGTGTGCCAGGAAAGTCAGCAGGTATGGGTCTGATTTTTCGGTTATGTCCATTTTCTTGCTCCCCTTATCCGACTCTTTGGTATAAGCTTTGGCGCCAGAGTAACCATGGTAGTAGGAGAGCAGCGTGTTGAACCAGTTGTTGTAGTAGTTGTTGCTGCGCTTGAAATAACGTGCAGCACCACGACTGGCCTCTACAATATGCCGACGCTCATCCACGATGTGGTCCATGCGCAGGTTAAAGTCCAAAGCAGCTTCTTTCTTGAACTGCCAGTAACCTACTGCATTGGATGTAGAAACGGCATCGCCGCGCAAGCCGCTTTCCTGCAGGGCGAGGTATTTGAAATCATCTGGAACGCCTTCTTCCTGGAAAGTACGCTCGATCAGTGGGAAGTAGGCATCAGCCAGCTCCACCTTCATCTGGAAGTACTTTGGGCTGCGGTGCAGGGCATCAACTTTTTTCTGGATCTCCTCCTGTGCTTTGGGCGAGATGCGCAGGTGAATGTCACCGAAATAAAGGTTGTGAGGCACGGTGACAGTTTGTGCCATAGCAAACAGTGCAGAAGCAGGAGCAGTAATATTGGTAATGGTCTCTTCATAAAGGTAAAGGAGTAAAATAAGCGAAGCTATCCACAAAAAGGCTACAGTATATGTTGAAACAGATGTTGATAACTCATTAAGGTATAGTATGTTCTCTATATAGAGATACGCTTGCAAAATTAACGCAATTTGTCGCTCATTCTAAAGCTTAGAACGAAGTAATTTAGGAGAAATTTTTCGCTGTGGATAAGTTGGGAGCCTGCACAGCCGGGAACTGACAGATGAATACCGCATAGGAGCAGGCAGGGGAAGATTATACCTGCTTTGCTATGCCTAAAGAGAGTGAGCTGTACCTGATCTAAATAAAAAAGGTGGCTCTGCTGCCACCTTCTCTGTTACTTTTACTTCTTTCGGGCAACCATCAACCCGTCCCGCACTGGCAGCAGAATGTTCTCTACCCGCGGGTCATCCTGCACTTTTTTATTGAAGTCCAGGAGGGCCGCCGTGTCCTCGTCTAGTTTTTTGCGATGCTTAGCCAGCACCTTGCCACTCCAGAGCACATTATCGGCTATGATGTAACCACCCGATCTTACCCGGTCAATCACCAGGTCATAATAGGTGGCATAATTATACTTGTCGGCGTCGATAAATACCAGGTCAAAGGTGGCGTCTATGGTCGGGATGATCTCCAGCGCATTGCCAATGTAGTATTTCACGCTCTCGCTCAAACCTGCCTCTTTGATGTAGCCACGCACCATGTCTTCGAGCTCTTCATTGATGTCAATGGTGTGCAGTGTGCCGTCTTCCTGCAGTCCTTCAGCCAGGCACATGGCAGAGTAGCCAGTGTAGGTGCCCACTTCCAGGATCTGCTTTGGGCGGATCATGTGAGAGAACATGGAGAGCAGGCGACCTTGCATATGACCCGACAGCATGCGTGGCTTCATTACGTTCAGGTGCGTCTGGCGGTTTATCTTGCGCAGCAGTTCCGACTCTGGTGAAGTATGCTCCTCAGCATACTGCTGTAGTTCTTCGTCTAGAAATTCCATTTTGATTATTGATTGTTACTTGCCGACCAGAAAAGACCTTTCCTTATACCTTTCAGAGGCTTTTAAGGAACAGTCTCGATAATTGTTGAAAGTTAACTTCCTGTATTGCTGTACGAGATATGCACAACAATCAATAATTAACAATCAGCAATTAATTAGGCACATAATTCAAAAAGCTCAGCTTCTCCTCACGCAGGACGTCGTTGGCGATGTCGATCAGGTCTTTGGCTGTAGTGTTTTTGATCTGGTCGAAGATTTCGTTCAGGGTGTCGATGTGGCCCTGGTCCAGTATGCTCTTGCCCATCATCATCATCAGGCCCATGTTGCTTTCTTCGGCCATCGCCAACTGTCCCATCAATTGTTCTTTGGCGGTGTGCAGTTGCAGCGAGCCAGCTGTTTTTCGCGCAGTTTCTTAAGCTCCTTCAGCACAAGGGAAGTGGTGCGTTTTAGCTGCTTCTTCTCCGTGCCAAAGTAGATAGACAGCAGACCTGTGTCAATGTAGGTGGCGTAGTTGGCGTCGATGGTATACACCAGGCCGTGCTTTTCGCGGACGGCCAGGTTGAGGCGAGAGTTCATGCCCGGGCCACCCAGCAGGTTAACCAGCATAAAGAAAGGGATACGCGCTCGTCGTTGAGTGCGTAAGCCGGAGATCCGATCACGCAGTGTGCCTGGGAGATCGGTTTCTCGAATGTTACCGTCTTAGGGATATACTGTTCGAAGACAATGCGTTGGCGTGGCCTGCTGATGTGCGGAATGTCAGCCAGGTACTTCTCGGCCAGTTTTACCACTTTCTCAAACGGCAGGTTGCTCACGGAGCAAAACACGAGCGCCTCAGTGCTCAGGTTGTCTTTGATAAAACGTTGGAAGTCGTCTTTCTTAAAGCCCGATACGCTCTCTTTTGTGCCCAGTATGTTGTTGCCAAGCGGATGGCCGTCGAACACCACATTGTCAAACTCGTCCACGATGGCCTCTTCCGGAGTGTCCAGGTACATGGCCATCTCCTCGAGTATCACACCGCGTTCTTTTTCTATTTCCTTCTCGGGGAAAACAGAGTGGAACGTGATATCAGTGAGTAGTTCGAAAGACTTCTCGAAATGTTTATCGAGTACAGAACTGTAGAAGCAGAGCTTTTCTTTGGTCGTGTAGGCGTTCAGTTCGCCGCCTACCGACTCCAGTCTGTTCAGGATGTGGAATGACTTGCGCTTGGCGGTTCCCTTAAAAGCCATGTGCTCCCAAAAATGGGCCAGACCCAGCTGTTCAGGTTGCTCGTCGCGGCTACCTATGTCCAGGATAAAGCCGCTGTGCGCAATTTTGGTGTGTAGTACTTGTTTGTGAACGATACGAATACCGTTCGGCAATGTATGAATATGATAATCAAGCATTCAGTTCGCAATTAGCCTGCAAAGATACGCAAAATTACCAAAATAGGCCGCCTGCTTCTTGAATGTTAGCGGTCGAGGTTGCGCCCACCGACGTTGATCACAAAGCCCAGTGAAAACACGGAATAGCCTGCCGTAAGCGCCTTGCGGTTGCGCAATCCGAAGTTGCTGCCACTTGTATACTGCAATTGTACTGAAGGGCTGAGCACCATGCGGGTATAGAAAATGGGCTCCAGGAAAATGTTGTCCTCGTTAGGCTGCTCCACCCCGTTGAGCAGGTGTTTGTTCATGTTGACATAGCTCACGCGCAGGGCAGTGCCGTAGTTGAGAGGGTATTCGTTGCCGAGGATTCGCAGCGATTTTTTCTTCTTAGAAGTGAAGTTAACCTGCGTGAAATATTTGCTGAAGCCGGCTTCGCGACGGGTATAGGTCATCACGCCTTCTTTTTCTTCCTTTTCGGTGCGGTCGCTGCTGCCACCGCCAAAGCCGCCGTATACCTCCAGTACACGATTCTGATTCGGCCCGAAAGTAGTAAAATAGCCGGCTCCTGCCTCGACCAGGTTGTGACGGAAGTCCCGCTTCTTACGTTCCTGGTTCAGCATAGAGCCGTTCAGCATCACCCCGATGTTGTCGGTAACAGCGTAAGCCGTGTTGAAAGTAATATTGCCCTTCGGTGTAATGTGGCCAGCAGCACTCAGTTCACCCTTCTCGGTAAACATGGGCACATTAGGAACATTGGGCATGTAAGTTGACACACAGCCTGTGGTCAGGAAAAGGAGGGTGAATGCGAGAAGTTTAGCAGAATGTAACAGTGCTTTCATACGGGTAAGCGTGGCTAAAAGAACTGCTAAACTAACGCTCCTGCGGCTAAGAAGAAAAATATTTTTGTTCTTTTCCGTGAAAGGAAGTGCCCGTCTATACCTGCAGCATTCTGACTTTCAAGTCTAGCCGCATTGCCGTAGCTTTGCAGCAGCTTATACCTGATGAAAAAAATTCTGATCATACAGACTGCCTTTCTGGGCGATGTGGTGCTGGCAACCGGCCTGGTAGAAAAAATGCATGCCCACTACCCGGATGCGCAGCTCGATTTTCTGCTTCGCAAAGGCAACGAATCGCTGCTGAAAGGGCATCCACTGCTGCGGCAGGTACTGGTCTGGAACAAGCAGGAAGGCAAGTATAAGAGCCTGCTGCAATTGCTGAAGCAGGTCCGGCAGGAGCGTTACGACCTAGTGGTGAACCTGCAGCGCTTCGGTGCCACAGGTATACTCACCGCCCTCTCCGGTGCGCGGGAAACTGTTGGCTTCGACAAAAATCCTTTCTCACGCTTTTTTACGCGTCGCTATACCCATGACGTGAACTCCGGTACGCACGAGGTGGAGCGAAACCACCTGCTCATCGCCAGCCTTACCGACGAACAGCCGGCCAAGCCCAGGCTATATCCTTCTCCTGAAGATTTTGCCAGGGTGCAGCCATTGAAGCAAGAGCCCTTTATCTGCATGGCACCAACCTCGGTGTGGTTTACAAAGCAGTACCCGCCAGAGCAGTGGGTGGAGCTACTCGATCAGCTAGGCGACAGGTATAAGGTATACCTGCTCGGGGCGCCAGCCGATAAAGCACATTGCGACGAGATCATAAGCAAGACCAAAAACCAGCAGGTAGAAAACCTCTGTGGGCAGCTCAATCTGCTGCAGTCAGCGGCCCTTATGCGCGACGCTGTGCTCAACTACGTAAACGACTCCGGGCCGATGCACCTGGCTTCTGCGCTGGATGCGCCTACCTGTGCCATCTTCTGCTCTACGGTGCCAAGCTTCGGCTTCGGGCCACTGGCAAGCTTCTCAGCTGTGGTGGAGAGGGAGGAGCCACTTTACTGTCGCCCCTGTGGTTTGCATGGGTATAAATCCTGTCCGGAAGGACATTTTAAATGTGCAAAAGATATCCGCACCGGGCAGTTGCTGGAAGTGCTCGCATCATGCACGGCTTAAGGGTGTTGGAACAGTGATTACAATGCGATAGGCGAAGCATTGGGCCTGAACCTACAGCACCTGTTATATTAGGTTTTTTCTATAAAGGTGTTTGGACTTGCGATAAAAGTGCTACATTTGCAGTGCAAGTTCAGTCGGGCCTATAAACCTGACGAACCACAGTGCCAAGCTACTATACCTACAAAACTATGAAATACCAGCCCATCGACAAGGAGCTGTTCTGCCATAACAGACGCAATTTTGTGCGGCAGCTCAAGCCTTCTTCTCTTGCTGTTTTTCATGCTAATGATGTGATGCCGACCAATGCGGATGGCACCATGGCGTTCCGCCAAAACAGCGACCTCTTCTATCTTTCGGGAGTAGACCAGGAGGAAAGCATCCTTTTGCTTTTTCCGGACTCCCGTGACGAGCGCATGAAAGAAGTGCTGTTTGTACGCGAGTCGAACGAGCACATCATGGTTTGGGAGGGATATAAGCTTACAAAAGAGCAGGCCCGCGACACCTCAGGTATAGCCACTGTTCTGTGGCTGAAGGATTTTAAACAGGTATTCAACAGCCTGATGGCCGAAGCCGAGCACGTATACCTGAACACCAACGAGCACCTGCGTGCCGTGGTGGAGGTGGAGACGCGCGACGCCCGCTTTGTTAAGTGGTGCCAGCAGGTATACCCGTTGCACCGCTACGAACGCAGCGCGCCTATCATGCACCAACTGCGTGCGATCAAATCTGAAACAGAAGTAGCCCTTCTCCGCAAAGCATGCGATATCACAGAACTAGGCTTCCGTAGACTGCTGCAGTTTATCAAGCCCGGGGTGATGGAGTTTGAAGTGGAGGCGGAGATATACCATGAATTCCTGCGCAACCGTTCACGCGGTCCGGCTTACAGCCCGATCATCGCATCGGGCGAGAATGCCTGCATCCTGCATTACACCGACAACAGCCGCGAGTGCAAAGACGGCGACCTTCTGCTGATGGACTTTGGTGCGGAGTACGCGAACTACGCTGCTGACATGACACGCACTGTGCCTGTGAATGGCAAGTTCAGCAAGCGCCAACGTGAAGTATACGATGCCGTGTTGCGTGTGATGAAAGCCGCTATACAGATGCTGGTGCCCGGCAACTCACTTGATCAGTACCATGCCTTTGTGGGTACCGTCATGGAGAATGAACTGATCGGGCTTGGTTTGCTTAACGAGAGCGATGTGCGTAACCAGGATCCGTCTAATCCGCTATACAAGAAATATTTCATGCACGGCACTTCCCATTATTTAGGACTTGACGTGCATGATGTGGGAAGCAAATACCGGCCTTTCGAGGAAGGAATGGTGTTCACCTGCGAACCAGGGATCTACATAAGAGAAGAAGGAATAGGGGTAAGGTTGGAGAATGATATCCTGATCACCCGTAGCGGGCCAGTGGACCTTATGAAAAACATTCCGCTGGAGGCTGATGACATTGAAAGGCTGATGCAAAAACGCTAATAGCGTACGTAGTAAGGGTTTACATATAACTACTCGCAGCCTTTTTTATTGTATTTACGTTAAAAACAGATGCTTTGCATTAATTAATGTTGAGCATACAACCTACAGCTCGTAAAGAGGGTTGAAAATATAGAGGTGCGCAATTGTAACTGACAGAAAAAGCAGTGCAAACAGTGCACCGGAGTAGATTTAGAATTTAAGCTGCTAAGGCCATTTTTTTATACTTTAACAAAATGCTTTTGCTTATGGATATAAACTACATCAATGCAACGACTACCCGCCTGACGTATCGAAATATACGTTCCGTCTGTTTTTTTATAGAAATATAAAAAACTTACCTGAAAATATGTACGTATTGTCATATCAAAATATACTTTTTAAAATTATGCGAAAAACTCTAACGAAACTATTAACAACTGCTTTTGCACTTGTATTCCTGCTGTCTGCCAATACAGAGGTACTTGCGCAAAATGCTGACCAACGGACAAACCTCCAGATTTATGGAAGTGCGCTCCAATATAAAGGTGATTTAGGAAACAACTGGTGGAAAGACAAAATGGGCTGGGGAGGCGGCGTATCGCTGAACCAATACCTAAGCCCTTCTTTTGATGCCGGTTTGCACCTGAGCTACGGTAATACCGAATTCAGCAGATTCGGATCCACCATGGATACCAAAATCGGTATGGCGATGCTCGGCCTTAGACTGAAAATGTATGGCAACATCCTGAAAGAGGATGCCTTTATCGGTCCATACCTGTCAGTTGGTGGTGGTGCTCACTTCGTAAGACCAGAAGGTACTTCGCCAACTGGTGCCTATGAAGACAACTTCATTGCAGGAGCTGCCTTTGGTGGCGCCGGTCTTCGTTTCAGATTCTCTGAAAACATCAGCCTGTTCCTGGAAACAAGAGCTCACTTCACTAGCAACGACCGCTACGACAATATCGAGTCGAACATCAACGACCGATTCCTGCAGCACAACATCGGCCTTGGCATCAACCTGGGCAAAGCTAAGGATACTGACGGTGACGGTGTGCCTGACAGAAGAGACAAGTGCCCGGATACTCCGACTGGCGTACAAGTTGACAAAGATGGTTGCCCTATCGACACGGACGGCGACGGTGTTCCGGATTACCAGGATGAGTGCCCTACTGAAGCTGGTGTAGCTAACCTGGGTGGTTGCCCTGACCGTGACGGTGATGGTGTAGCTGACAAAGATGACCAGTGCCCAGATGAGCCAGGTACTGCTGCCACACAAGGTTGCCAGACAGCGACGGTGACGGTGTTCCGGATAAAGATGACAAGTGCCCAGACACTCCACGTGGTGTTCAGGTAGGTGCCGATGGTTGCCCGGTTGACTCTGACGGTGACGGTGTTCCGGATAACGAAGACCTTTGCCCTAACTCTCCAGGTACTGCCGAAACGAAAGGTTGCCCTGAGCTGGACGAGCGTACTAAGAAACTGATCGAAGAGAAAGTTCGCTTCGAGTTTGACCAGGCTCGCGTACAGGACGGCTACCGTCAGCTGCTTGACAGCATCGTAGTAGCACTTGAGAAATACCCTGACCACGTACTGTTGATCAAAGGTCACGCTGACCACATTGGTTCAGAAGAGTACAACCAGGCACTGTCTGAGCAAAGAGCACAAGCTGTGAAGGACTACCTGATCCAGCGCGGTGTACAGAACCCAGACCGTTTGGTAATAAGAGGTTATGGTGAGACTCAGCCAATCGTGAAAGTTAATACAAGACTTTCTAAAGCCAGAACTGCAGCAGCCCGTGCTCAGAACCGACGTGTCGGTTTCGAGATGAACACGCCGGATATGCAACTGAATCTGGAGTAACATAATTAGCCGTTAAGGTTAAACGAAAAAGGCCCCGCAGAGCAATCTGCGGGGCCTTTTTGTGTTTGGTGGCTACTTATTGGTTCTTTATTGATTCTTTATTGATGCCTTATCCCAGGGTAAACAGCATTTTGTGGACGCAGAGCCGCACTGTTTTCATAACAGCAATGCCACTTTATTTCATGAACTGTGATTATAAATGAAGCGAGCTATCTTACTTCCTGGAAGCCAGTAGGTATAGTACCGCCATACGGATGGCAACACCGTTTTCTACCTGGTTCAGGATGATGGAGTGATGCGAATCGGCGGCATCGGAGCTTAGCTCTACACCGCGGTTGATCGGGCCGGGATGCATGAGCACGATCTGCTTGTCGAGGCTGTCGAGCATCTTCTTGTCGATGCCATAGTAAAGCGTATACTCGCGCAGGGATGGGAAGTACTTCATTTGCTGGCGCTCCAGCTGAATGCGCAATACGTTAGCTACATCGCACCAGTCAAGGGCTTTGCGGACATCAAACTCCACTTTTACGCCAAGCTCTTTGATATACTTGGGCAGCAGTGTTACAGGGCCGCAAACCATAACTTCAGCACCGAGCTTTTGCAGGGCAAAGATGTTGGAGAGAGCCACACGTGAGTGCAATATGTCTCCAATGATCACCACTTTTTTGCCTGCTACATCACCCAGCTTTTCACGGATAGAAAAGGAATCGAGTAGGGCCTGTGTAGGGTGCTCGTGGGTGCCGTCGCCAGCGTTTACGATGTTTGCGTCTATATGGCGGCTCAGGAAGTGCGGTGCACCCGGGCTGGAGTGACGCATTACGATCATGTCCACCTTCATGGCCAGGATGTTGTTCACTGTGTCGAGCAGGGTTTCACCTTTCTTAACAGAACTACTGCTGGAAGAGAAGTTGATCACATCGGCAGAAAGCCTTTTCTCGGCTAGCTCAAAAGAGAGACGGGTGCGGGTAGAATTCTCGAAAAATACGTTGGCGATGGTAATATCACGCAGCGAGGGCACTTTCTTGATGGGCCGGTTCAAAACATCTTTAAAATTGTCAGCGGTCTCGAAAATGAGTTGAATGTCTTCTGCTGTGATGTCTTTGATGCCGAGTAGATGCCGGACGCTGAGCTCTTGCATGGGTGCTTTATTCTTCGTTTTTGGTCACTAACCAGATATTGTCTTCTTGTGTGTCGGACCCTTGCCACTCTACCAGTACCCGCTGCGATTGCAGGGAGTTGACGCGTCGGCCCACATAAGTTGGCTCAATGGGCAGGTGGCGACTGTAAAGGCGATCGATCAGCACCAGCAGCTCCACATTGGCTGGGCGACCGAATGAAATCATGGCATCCATGGCGGCTCTCACGGAGCGACCGGTATAGAGTACGTCATCTACCAGGATCACCTTTTTGCCTTCAATCAGGAAGTCAATGTGCGTGGCGTTGGCGGCCAGGGGCGTTTCTCTTCTTCTGAAATCGTCGCGGTGGAAAGTAGTGTCGAGGTAGCCGGTTGGAACAGTGGTACCAAGTATAGCCTTCAGCGTACTTTGAATGCGTTGCGCTACCTGGCGTCCGCGGGGCTGTAAACCGATGATAACGGAATCAGAAAAGTCACCATGGTTCTCGATGAGCTGGTGGCAAAGGCGCATCACCATAATCTCGAGCAACTGGTGGTTTACGATGAGTCTTTTCTGCATGGCCTGGGGGTCTTGGTTGCAAATATAGGATGTTCGGTTGAATTGTTAAATTGTTAGATAGCTAAATGGCTAAATTGTCAGAAACTGATCTTGTTGATGTAGAAGACCGTGCGGTTGGGGCCGTTGGGCACACGTATGCGCTGGAAACCGAAGGCGGCAAAATGAGAGCCATACCAGCGGATCAATCCCGGCATATCTGTGGTGAGGATTTTTTCTTCTTTTTCGTAGGGCAGGAGCTCCACAGAAGTTTCCTTATCCGTGAACTTGTTCTGCTCCATCTGGCGGTAGATGACCTTGCCGCGATCAGGGTAGGCCATCACGACGCGTCCATCCGGCAGCCCGGCAACCTCCACGGCATGGGTCAGATCAGGGGTTAGTACATCACGGAGCGGGAAGGTGTTGTCCCACAGCAGGACGCCATCCCGATCAAAGCCCAGGGCAATGGCGTGCGTGCGCTTGTAAGCCTGTGCAACCCGCTCCAGTCCCCTCACCCGACTATCAAAATAGCCACTGCTGCTACGGTACTGTGGGAAGTAAACCTCAGCGGCCAGTACGTATCCGTTAGGTGTCTGGATCAAATCGTGCAGAAGCATTCGGAAGCGCTGTGTTGGCTCCTTGCCGGCAGCAATGCGGGCAAACTCACGTTTGCGGGTGCGCTCTTCACGACGGGGCTTCATGTACTTAAAAAAGTTCTGAAGATCCAGCAGCGAGTAAAACTCACCTTCCACGATTTTGGAGATGACAGGTGCCGTGAAAAAGCCCTGTACAAAGCGAAGATCACGTACCCCATACGTGCCGATGAGCATACGGGAGAGTGTGTCGCCGGGAGTGATTTCAGCGTTGAGCAAACTCTTGTCCTGAGGCTGCAGGATAAAGTAGTTCTGCTGCAGCTTGCCGTCGGAGTCAAAGCTTTTCACCTGCAGGCGCGATATCCGTCGGTTGGTTTCGGCCAGCACCACATCTACACGCCCGTGCACGTGTCGGTGTGCAGGTCTGAGAAAGAGGACTCGTCGCCGTAGAGTGCGGGCAGCATTACGGGCTGTGGTTTCTCAGGGTCCAGGAATAGCAGGCTTGGCTTTGTGTCGTAGCTGTTGCCGGTGATCAGGAAATGATTGCCGCGCAGTACATTGAGTTCATAGATATACTCTGCCTTTTCGAGCACGACCTCGCTCTTGGTCAGAGCGCCACTGCCCAGGTGGAGCCGCACAAAGGTATAGAGTGTAGGTTTGGCTGCCTGAAAGACGAGATAGGTATAGGGAGCCTCGGTATAGTGGCGTATAAACTCAAACTCAGGCTTCAGGTCGAGCTTGCTTGCCCATACCCGTTCCAGCTGCTCGTCGTATTTTTCCAGCGTAAAGTCAGGTTCCTTTGCCCAGGTGTCGGATTTGCGGCTGTAGACCAGCAGGCTGCTGTCTGGCAAGGCCAGCACCTCTACGTGGCTGTTTTCGAGCTCGTAGGGTAGCTCCAGGCGCACAGGCTGGCTAGGCTCCTGGGCCCATAGCAGGGCAGGTGCCAGCACAGCAAAGCAGAACAGCAAAGGGCGCAGGTATAGCATGTTACAATCTCGGGCTGCCGGCTGGCAGAAGGTATAAGGCAGTTAAATGCTTTGTACTCTTTTTTGTAAAGTAACGTTGTGCCTGCGTGCGGCAAGCCGCCCGGGTCAGTTGCCCAGGGCGAGCAGCACGTCAAACTCCTCGGCCTTGAGCGGCATCACCGACAGGCGCGACTGGCGCAGCAGGGCAATGTTCTCAAGGCGCGGGTCTTTCTTGATCTGGTCCAGTGTTACGGGATCCTTGAAGTCACGCACGGGCACCAGATCCACGGCCATCCACTTCGGATCGTCGGCGGTTGGGTCAGGGTAAGCGGGTTTGTCCACTTTGGCCATGCCCACGATCGCTTTCTCAGACACACTGTGGTAAAACAGCACCAGGTCGCCGGGCTGCATTTGCTGCAGGTTGTTGCGGGCCTGGTAATTACGAACGCCATCCCAGCAGGCACGGCCTTCTTGTACAAATCTGGCCCAGGAATAGGCCTCAGGTTCTGATTTTACTAACCAGTATTGCATGTGTAAGGTATAGGTAATCGAAATATAAAAATCTATTTAAGTAGCGTGTGGCTACAGCCGGCCGATGCGCTTCAGGTAAATACCAGTTCACCAAATAGTAGGCCGATCAGCAAGCCTCCTGTAAAGCCGGCAAAAAAACTGGGCATGTAATCAGTGAAGACAATGAAAGATGTAGCGATCAGCAGGGACAGCATGATCATCAGTCTTGTTTTGCGGGACAGGTTGGCGAAGGTATATCTCATTGTTGAAAATTAAGCTTGGTTTTTATGATGGCTGCGTCTTCGCAGGTATAGAGCGGCTTCTCCTAACACGACGGCTAATAAAAGCCCTCCTGCAAAGCCTCTGGAAAAATTTGCCAGACCTTTTGAGTACCCTGCAAAATTATCCGAGTAAGCCATCGCAGCCGCTACGAGTAGCAGCACCGCATAGGTGATCAGGCGTGCTTTAAAGGAGAGTTTCTCTATGGGCTTTTCCATGATGCTCCGTCTTTAGAATGCTAGTCCTGCACATCAGGTGTTATTCTCACTTTCAGCACACTGTCCTTCAGCGACACCACTTCCATGGTATAGCGCTGCTCCGGGTGGCCATTGCCTTGGATGTGTACCAGGATGGTATTCTTGTCTTTGTATTCCCAGATGCCGATATGTTCTTCCAGTCCATCAGCAGGGGCAATTACATACTGTTTGGCCACGCCTTCGGGCTCCAATGCAAAGCCGGTACGACCTCTTGAGGGCGGAAAATCATAGGTGTTGGGGCGGTACACAAGCACCTCATCCTCATCCTCTTCATAAGAGTGTAGCCAGGTTTGGCCCAGGAGTTCGGCCTCTGCCTTTTTACGGCAGGTGTTGGCCAGCAGCATGAGGCACAAAACGCATAACAGCGAAGCGTATTTCATATTTCTTGTTTGTATGCTTCTTTTAGAAAAAGCTAAATATATAGCTAAGATAGGGATTTCCTGCTTTATATAGAAGCCCCATTATATAAAAGGCCGCCGGGAAGTGGTGGCAAAGGTATGGCGGCTTTTTCTATCTTTGTACTTATACACAACACTGCCTTGGAAAATAAGAAAATCATAAAGCTGTTTAAGCTGGCTTCCGAGCTCATGGAGCTGCACGATGAGAATCCGTTTAAGGTACGCTCGTACGTGAACGGTGCCGCTGCGCTGGAACTGGTAGAAGATCCGCTTGAAACTAAAAGTCAGGCCGAACTGGAAGGTATAACAGGGGTGGGCAAGAGCATTGCCGCCCGCGTGATCGAGATAAAAGAAACCGGTTCTTTCACCGAACTGGACCAGTTGCTGTCTGTAACACCACCGGGTGTGGTAGAGATGCTGCGCATCAAGGGCATCGGTCCGAAAAAGGTCCGAAACCTTTGGAAAGAGCTGGGTGCGGAAACCGTGGAGGAACTGCTCGACGCCTGCGAGCAGGACAAAGTAAGCAAGCTCAAAGGCTTTGGCGCCAAGACCCAGGAAAATATCAAACAGGCGCTGCTCTTTACACAGCAGAACCGGGGCAAACTGCTTTTTGCAGAGGCCGAGCCAACTGCCCAGGCTTTGCTGGAGCAGGTGCAGCAAGCCTTGCCGGATGCTGAAGTAGCGCTGGTCGGTGATGTACGCCGTTGCCTGGAGATTATAGAAAAGCTAGAGCTCGTTATCGGCACTGATAAGCCGACAGAAGCAGAAGTTGCTCTGAACAAACTGGACGAGCTGCAGCAGGACGAGCTAAACTCTGGCCCTATGGTATGGCGCGGCAAGCACAGCGTAAGTGGGCTGGCCACCGAAATCCGCTTCGCCAGCCCGGCGAACTTCCAGAACGAACGCTTCATACGCTCTGCTTCCCAGGAGCACCTGACGCAAGTATTTGCAGCTAACAAAAATATGCTGACTGTTGCCCGCGAAAGCAGCCACAGTTCTGAAGAGGATATCTACTCCTCGGCAGGTATGGCCTACATCGTGCCGGAGCTGCGGGAAGGCACCAACGAGCTGCAGCTGGCTATGGAAAACAAGCTGCCGAAGCTGCTGGAACTGGGTGACCTGAAAGGCATCCTGCACAACCACAGCACCTACTCCGACGGTGCCCATACCCTGGAGCAAATGGCGACCTACTGCCGCGACATGGGCTACCAGTACCTCGGCATTTCTGACCATAGTAAGACAGCTGCCTACGCCGGTGGCTTGCGCGAAGGCGATGTGCTGCGTCAGCAGAAGGAAATAGACGAACTAAACCAAAAACTGGCTCCTTTCAAGATATTCAAAGGTATAGAGTCGGACATACTGGGCGACGGTTCCCTGGACTACGAAGAAGACATTCTGAAATCTTTTGATTTCATCGTGGCCAGCATCCACAGCAACCTCAACATGGACGAGCAGAAGGCAACAACCCGCCTGATCACCGCCATCGAAAATCCTTATACTACCATGCTCGGCCACCCGACCGGTCGCCTGCTGCTGCGCCGCGAAGGTTACCCGATCAATCACAAAATGGTAATCGATGCCTGTGCTGCCAACAATGTGATCATCGAAATTAACTCCAACCCCTGGCGCCTTGACATCGACTGGCGTTGGGTAGCTTATGCGCTGGAGAAGGGCGTGATGCTGAGCATTAACCCGGATGCCCACCACACCAGCGGCTATGACGATATGCGCTACGGTGTGCTGGTAGGTCGCAAAGGCGGACTGACGAAAGAAATGACCTTCAATGCGAAGTCAGCGGAGGAAGTGGGAGCTTATTTTAAGGCGCGGAAGGAGAAGATAAAGTAGCGAATGCCGAAAATACTCATTCTCCGTTTTTCCTCTATCGGCGACATTGTGCTGACAACCCCGGTGGTGCGCTGCATTAAGCAGCAGGTGCCGGGGGCAGAGGTACATTACTGCACCAAGCAGGCTTTTAGAGGTATACTGGAGCTAATCCCTATATCGACAAAGTACATACGCTGAGCGGCAGCCTGGGCGAACTGGTGCAGCAACTCCAGGCCGAGAACTTCGACTTTGTGGTGGACCTGCACAACAACCTGCGCACGCGCATCATTAAAACCAGACTTGGCAAACCATCCAAAAGCTTCGATAAACTCAACTACGCGAAGTGGCTGATGGTAAATCTGAAAGTGAACCGCCTGCCCGACGTGCACATCGTAGACCGCTACCTGGCCGCTGCTGCGCCGCTAGGTATACAGGACGACGGCAAAGGACTGGACTACTTCATACCTGCTGATGCCGAAGTAGACATCAACACGCTTCCGGAAGCTTTCCGGCTAGGGTATACGGCCTTTGCCATCGGGGCACAGCACTATACCAAACGACTGCCCACGGAGCGCATCATCGAGCTGTGTGCGGAGCTAAAACAGCCAATCATCCTGCTAGGTGGCAAAGAAGATGCAGTGGTAGGAGAGGAGATCGCTGCTCATTTTGATCAATCATCAACAAGCAATCAACAACCAACAACCATCTACAACGCCTGTGGCAGGTATAGCCTGGCTGGTTCGGCCTCGCTAGTGCGGCAGGCACAGCAGGTGGTGAGCCACGACACAGGGCTGATGCACATTGCGGCGGCCTTTCAAAAGGATATCATCAGCGTATGGGGCAATACCATACCTGAGTTTGGCATGTACCCTTTCCGAACCAGGTATAAGGTGCTGGAAGTAAACGGGCTGCCTTGCCGGCCCTGCTCTAAAATTGGGTATAGCAAGTGCCCTAAGGGCCATTTCAAGTGCATGCGCGATATCGATTTCAGTGCCATCGAGCGACAGCATTTTAAGGTATAAAGCAGCTTAGGTATACAACTAGGCAGGTATCAATAACGGCATCGCCCGCACAGGTTTAAACTTGTGCGGGCGATGCCGTTTTCAGGTATAGCTATACCTGGAGGTTTGGTTTACTGCAGTGGTTTCACGGTATAGCCGGCTCTTTGCAGCAACTGCAGCAGGCCATTTTCGCCAGGCAGGTGCATGGCACCAACTGCTATAAAAGTAGACTGCTCTTTCATGATAGCAGGGAGCTTGGTCATCCAATCTTTGTTGCGGTCGTCTGCTATGTAGGCCATGTCGCCACCGCCGGTCAGTTCGTTGTATTCATGTGAAAGCGCCCACATACCTGCCAGGTCTTTGTCAAAGTATAGCTGCACGAGTTTGTCAGACATCTTCATGGCTGTTTCTTTGTTTTTTACATATGCCACGAGTTGTTCTGCCTGCTTGTCCAGTGGGTGGTGATTGTAAAGAATGTCAAACTGCTGCTCCATGGTTTCGAGCGTGCTCACTTTCTTTTTGCTTCTTCTATTGTAGCTGGCAAAGTACATGTCGAGTGGCTGGCCGGTGTATTCTTTCAGAACTTCCATACGCTGGTAGTCTTTCAGGGAAAGCATCAGCAGCAGTGTCATCGGCTTCATTTGGTCGGCCATGCTCAGCTCAAATCCAAACTGCTCCTTTATTTCCTGGTTAACCAGGGCGTAATCCTCTTTGCTCAACAGATTCGAAAGCTTGTTGTCCGGCATCACCATTTTGGCTCCCAGTTGCATCATCTTAGCGGAATCCACCTCTGTTTCCACCACAACACCGCGACTTTCCATAAAGCGCTCCATTACCTCCGGTACCGTGTTCAGGTAGCTGGAGTTGAGCAGGTGGTACGTGCCGTACAGGTATGATGGCTGCTTCAATCCATTGCCGCTGATCTCCCAGAGCAGTGATTTGGCGGAGGTAACAGGCTGTGCCTGAGCAGTAGTTGCTTTGGCCGGTTTTGATTTAACTTTTTGGGCCTCGCTTAGGGTAGGGGATAGCAGCAGCGCAACTAACAGGATGCAAAGGCTGGTAATTTTGTTTTTGTAATTCATGCTTAATGGTTTAAAATAGAAGTAATATCAATCACAGGGGTATAATCTACCTATTCTGGTAGTAATATAAAGTGGCGGAGCAGCTACCAAATGACCCTAAATATAACTTGTCGCCGTAGGAGAAGCCGGAGTATTGCTCGCTACTCACGCAACCAGGGTAGACGGCTACTTTTTCCCACTTTTTCTGTTCCTCACTAAAACGCAGCAAGGCTCTGTCGCCCTTCGCGCTGATTGCAAAGCCGGTTCCCTGGTGGGTGAAAACTCTGAAAGGACCGTTTAAGGTACTTTCCTCAGGCATAACCGCTACCTGCGACCAACTATCTTGTTGTGTATTGTATAGCCAAGTGGCATTACCCACTACTGTGTAGGCTTTCCCGTTGATCACAAAGCCGGAGCCGTTGTAGTTGTTCCGGAAAGGGTTGAGCGCCTCTACCTCTTCTGTTGCCGGATCATAGCGCCAGAGTGTTGTGTTGCTGCTAGTGTTGCGGCCTCCGAAGAAGTAGATATAGCCATCGTGTGTAAAGCTGCTGGCGTCGGAAACGCCGAAGGTCAGACCTTTCTTTTGCAACCAGCTTTTGCTGCTGATATCGTACTCCCAAACCGACATAAAAATGGTATAATACTGATAGTTTCCCCCGATAAGGTATACCTTGTCCCCAACCTTATGCAGCGCAGAGCCATTGCGAGCCTGTCCGGGAAAAGCGCCTTCATTTCGCCAGATACCGGTTTCCACTTCGTAACTTATCATGCGATCGTAAGAAAAGAAGTAGGCTTTTCCGCCCGAAATGAAGGAAGGTATGTGCGCTGTGTTGGCTGGAACAGAAGTGGGCTTGACTGAAGCAGCCATGAAACCTGACACTAAGGTATAAGAATAAGGTAAAGCTGCCGTCTTGCTTCCCCGGTTGACAGATACAGTCAGTGCTTTGTCATACAGATCCGGTGTGATTACTGGTACTTTCACCTTGATCTCTGTGTCTGTTACTGAGACTATGGTTGCTGATTTCCCTCCAATATTCACATATGGTCCCCAACCGGAGTAGCTTAAGTTTTTGCCATAAATACTCAACTCGTCACCGGGCATTCCCTTGTCAGGCGAGATATGGGTAATCTGTGGGCCTATAATCTCAAACTCCTCTTCAGCTGTCGTTTGCTCACCATGTGCAGTCACGGTTATTGGGAAAGTCCCCGAATAAGTCACTCTAGGTGTTATTATCGTAATACTGTCGGGGTGCGCGGAGACGACATATGCCTGTATTTCCCCGATGCTCACTTTTACTAAGCTTCTGTTGTTGCTAAAGTTTTGACCATAGATAGTAACAGTACTATTGTCTTCAGCTGCTTTTGGGCTGAAGCTATGGATAACTGGTGCAGCGGTATTCAGGCTTTTGAATGCTAAGGCCGTTCCATACGTGGTGTTCTGGCCATGCCTGGCATAGGCCTGTATCCTGTAATTATACCCCTTCACGAGACCATGCGTCAACCTGGCCTCAAACTCACCGGTGACAGCAGAAATGCCTACTACCTTCTTTATAATACTCTTGTCATTGTTTATAGCGGTGTACTCAAACCCATACTCGGTCACTGGTTCACTACCGAGGCTAACGATTTCACCCTTCACGGATGCCCGGTACTATCAGGTGTAACCTCAAGTGTTCTCAAAATAGGATAACGCTGTGCCTCTGGAAAGTCCTTTTCTTTGGCGCAACCATGCAGCACCAGCAGGAAAATAAAAGACAATAATTTCAGCTGCCTCATAGGTTGAATCGGATTGTAGTAGAAAGGTTGTTGATGGAATAGTTCTCGGCGAATACATGACCGGTGCTGAGCCCAAGACTGACATAGTTTTTTGGGAGGTAGAAGTACTGTAATCCCACGCCAGCCATTACGCCAAAGTTTGCTTTTTGCAACCGGAATATATCCTCATATTCATGCAGACTGGTCGAATTGCTTTTGTGCTTAGCCTCCAGGAGTTTGTTAGACTGCTTTACCGCATACAATAGTTCCGCTCCACCCTCAGCATAGAAAGAGACTTTGTTGCCGTTGAAGTAATAGCGGGGTATAACGGATAACCTTAGGAAGTCAAGGGTCAGTTTCATGTGTTGGTCCAGAGAAGTACTGATCAGTGCTGTTGCAAAGTCCATTTTGCCATAGCTCAGTTGACTGATAATACTCAGATTGTTAAAGTCCCAAACGGGCGCCTCAACAAATGCTCCTGCCTCTACATTTTCTGATGTCATGCTGTAATCCCCAAATCCGTTTTCAGGAAAGGCTTCAGTTTTGATCTGTATGGTGGAGCGGTTGAAACTGGCTATACCACCAAAGCTGAACATGGACATTCTCGCATTTCGGCCTTTGTTGATGTTGCGGGTATAGTAACGAAGGGACTGTTCAGACAGCCTGACACGTGGTAGCTGCCGCTGCCAGAAAGTTGAGTTGGCGGCATGCTGGCTCAGGTTAGTCTGCAGGTTCTCCTTTGTAAGCTGGGTGAGGTCGTTCTTCTCAAAGTAATACTGTTTCCCGTTCTCCCCACGTATCGCGTATAAATTAAGCTCACCTCCTGTAATGGTTTTCAGGAATACATGGCGCATCTCTCCAAAGTAGGTCACCTTCCGGGCGACGAACTTCGTGCTGTCACTATACCCAAATTCTGTTAAAGCCCCGGCAGCGTATGTCTCAAGCAGGCTTTTTTTTGATTTTTGATACTCAACCTGGAAGGGCTTTCTCGGATCAAACTGTATATACCCATCTGTATAAACAGTATCACCCTGCACAATGTAGCCTCGTGACTGAGCCCTGGAAGAAGACCAGCCCAGAAGAAGCACAAAAAGCATGGAGAAGGTAAAGCAACTAATTTTGCTGTTCATTGAATAGGGAGTAGGAAATCGAAGTGATTTTGAGATAAATTTGCGAGACTAAAAATAGATATAATATTATATAGTTTTTAGCYGAACAGATTAATTAATTTAGGAAAATGCCGAAATACAATTTAACATGGCAGGCATCTGACGTGCAGTTACTGGAGGCTTTGTTGCTGGCGACAGGGGGTGAGGGAGGTGCTACACTACAGGACGTTTTGCTGATGGGCGACGCTGTCGATGGCACTGTTTATTCACTGGAAGAAATAACGGAGGGATTGGAGAAACTTACTGCTGTTGGTTGTATCACGGTACAGAAAAATAAACTATCCTTGTCGCCTGAATTTCTAAAAGAGTATGAACAGGCTACTTTGGACGAAGGGCTAGAGGAGGAATCTGTCCGGCCCCTGGAAAAGCTACTCCATCAGAAGGCGATTACAATGGAGGCGATAGAGCAGGTGCGGGCTAATGTGCTGAAGAAGTACAAGATAAAAAACTACTATCAGCAGTACCTGGAGCAGTATGGAGGCTAATGTACTAAGCTGAAAGAATTGGTGCTTTACAGGTGTGCCAACTTAATTTAATCTTCAGTATTGTGAAGGCTTGTATGGGCTTGAGAATAACAGAAAAGCCGCTGGATTCCCAGCGGCTTTTCTGTTTGTATGCTATTCAATCAGTAGCCTATTAGCTGATTTTCTCAAATCCCAGGTATGGGTGCAGCACCTTCGGCATGTTGATACCGTCCGGCGTCTGGTTGTTCTCCAGGATAGCAGCTACGATACGCGGTAAGGCGAGGGCGCTACCATTAAGCGTGTGCAGCAGCTGCGTCTTGCCTGACTCTGTTTTATAGCGCAGTTTCAAACGGTTAGACTGGTAAGTCTCAAAGTTAGAAGCGGAGCTTACCTCCAGCCAGCGGTTCTGAGCGGTAGAGTATACCTCCATGTCGTAGGTGAGGGCAGAGGTAAAGCCCATGTCGCCGCCGCACAGGCGCAGCACACGGTATGGCAGCTCCAACTTCTGCAGCAATCCCTGGATGTAGCTGCTCATTTCCTCCAGCGCTTCGTAGGATTTTTCAGGCAGCGTAATCTGTACAATTTCTACCTTGTCGAACTGGTGCAGTCGGTTCAGGCCGCGCACATCAGCACCCCACGATCCGGCCTCTCTTCTGAAGCATGGCGTATGCCCTGCGTTCTTGATCGGTAGTTGCTCCACCGGCACAATCACGTCACGGTAAATGTTGGTGATTGGCACCTCGGCAGTCGGGATCAGGTATAGGTTGTCTTCTGTGGCGTGGTACATCTGGCCGTCTTTGTCAGGCAACTGACCAGTGCCGTAACCAGAGGCTTCGTTCACCAGGATTGGCGGCTGCACTTCCATGTAACCGGCTTTCATGGCCTCGTCCAGGAAGAAGTTGATGAGCGCACGCTGCAGGCGGGCACCTTGCTTTTTGTACACTGGAAAACCAGCGCCGGATATCTTATTGCCCAGCTCGAAATCAATGATGTCGTACTGCTGGATCAACTCCCAATGTGGCTGCGCGCCTTCGTGCAATTGCGGAATTTCACCGTGTTGGAGAACTACTTCATTGTCTTCGGCTGTTCTACCTTCAGGAACACTTGCATGCGGAAGGTTTGGTAACTTGTATAATGCTTGCTGTATTTGCTCTTCGATGGCAGATAGCTGCTCAGCCAGCGATTTAGTCTGCTGCTTTAACTCGGATGTTTCTGCTTTGGAGCTTCGGCTTTTTCGCGGTCGCCGTTTTTCATCAGTATACCGATCTCTTTAGAGATTGCATTGGCACGGGCCTGCAGCTCATCGTGCTGGCTCTGCACCTGTCGGCGCTGCTGGTCAAGAGCTACAATGGCCTCCACTTCCTGAGCGGCATTTTTGTAGTTTTTCTTGGTCAGTCCAGCTATCACCAGCTCTGTCTGCTCTCTTAAAACGTTTAGCTGTAGCATAGTTTGGGTCTTTGTATAGCTGCAAAAATATACTTTTTTAGGTTGTAAGCGGCATTTACGAAATCTTTTAAGGAAAAACTGAAACATTTTCAACAAAAACTCCGCTAATATTTGTTAATTAATAAGCATTGCAATAACATTGCAGTGCAATTTATGGCAGGCCCTTTCCTGAGCCGCACAAAACTCTATCGCATTCATTCATTTTCCGAATTATAAGTAAAGCTCTCGCTGCGTTCGCCCAAGCGTGCCAAGCAGGTTAATTTAACTACCATACCACATTTATGTACAAAATTGAAGAATTGAAAGATAGGCTTCTTTCAGAACTCAAGGAAATTGCAGAAGACCTGGGTGTCAAGAATTTCAAGAAACTCAGCAAACAGGATCTGGTTTACAAAATCCTTGATCAGCAAGCCGTTACCCCTCCCGAACAATTGCCGAAAAAAGTAAAATCCTCCCTTAGCACAGCCGCCGCAAGCGAAACCGAAGCTACTGAAAACACAATTACTACCAGCGAAGAGCAACCGGCACCTGCCCCCGCAGCGCCAACCGAACGAAGACCTGCCCGCGAAGCAGCCCGCCGCGAACAAACAAGCCCGACTTTAGTGCAACAGCCGGCACCTACCAAGACCATGGTCCGCAGCGTGAGCGCGTAACAACCCGCCGCGATAACCGCAATGATGCCGGTAATCCGCGTGAGCAGCGTCAGGAGCCGCGAGCAGAGCGCACAGAGGCACGTCCGGAACGTGCTGAGAGACCGGAGCGTACAGAAAGACCAGAACGTGTTGAGAGAACGGAACAACGTCCTGAACGCACTGAAAGAAGCGATAACCGTGCAGAGCAGCGTGAGCAGCGCCCTGAGGTAGGCAATCGCAGCGATAGCCGCACCGAACAGAACCGTGGCGGTGACAATTTCCCTCGTCGCCAGCAACATGCGGCCGCAAACAGTAACAACTTCCGTGAGTTTGACGGAATAATCCTAAATGAAGGTGTGCTGGAATTGATGCAGGATGGCTACGGCTTCCTTCGCTCTACGCACTATAACTACCTGGCTTCCCCAGATGATATCTATGTGTCTCCTTCTCAGATCAAATTGTTTGGTCTTAAGACCGGTGATACTGTAAAAGGACAGATCCGTCCGCCGAAAGAAGGGGAGAAGTACTTTGCTCTGTTGAAAGTGGATTCTGTGAACGGACGTACCACGGAAGAAATCCGTGACCGTATTCCTTTCCAGCACCTGACGCCGCTTTTCCCGGAAGAGCGTCTGAAGCTTACTACCAGGCCAAGCCAGCTTTCGACTCGAATCCTGGACCTATTTGCCCCAATCGGTAAAGGTCAGCGTGGTATGATCGTGGCACAGCCAAAGACAGGTAAAACGGTGTTGCTGAAAGAGATTGCCAACGCCATCTCTGAAAACCACCCGGAAGTATACCTGATGATCCTGCTCATAGACGAGCGCCCTGAAGAAGTAACCGACATGGCACGCAGCGTGAAGGCAGAGGTGATCGCCTCTACTTTCGACGAAACTGCAGAGCGCCACGTGAAGGTTTCGAGCATCGTGCTGGACAAGGCCAAGCGTATGGTAGAGTGCGGCCACGACGTAGTAATCCTGCTCGACTCCATTACACGTCTGGCGCGTGCCTACAACACGGTAGTGCCTTCGTCAGGAAAGATCCTGTCGGGTGGTGTGGATGCCAACGCACTGCACAAGCCGAAGCGCTTCTTCGGTGCTGCCCGTAACGTAGAAAACGGCGGATCCCTGACCATCATCGCTACTGCCCTGATCGACACAGGTTCTAAGATGGACGAGGTGATCTTCGAAGAATTTAAAGGTACCGGTAACATGGAACTGCAGCTGGACCGCAAACTGGCCAACCGCAGAATCTACCCTGCTATCGATGTACCGGCTTCGGGTACACGTCGCGAAGACCTGCTTATGGATCGCGACGAACTCAACCGCATCTGGATTCTGCGCAAGTTTATGTCCGACATGAATTCCGTAGAAGCCATGGAATTCCTGAAAGACAGAATGCAGGGTACTAAGAGCAACGAAGAGTTCCTGATCTCGATGAACGGATAAGGTTACCCCAATAAAAGAAAACGCCTTGCTACTAAGCAAAGGGGCGTTTTCTTTTATTGGTGCTGATTGAGCGATTACATTAAATAGCTAAATTTTTAACTCAATCACTCAATCTCCCTCAACTCCAAAAAGGATAATCTGGCTTCGCGAAGAGATATACAGTATACGTCAGCACCACGCCATACACAATGTGTGCGAAGATAAGCGTGATCAGGTAAGTGCGAAGGGAGATGAGCGGCGGACGAGGGTGCACCAGGAAGAACAGATACCAGATGAACATCGCCATCAGGCCATGGGCTAGCCCGAAAAGCAAACCCCATGAGGCATTGATGAGACCTACCTCTGAGTGCCACAGCGCAATGTAGAACAGCGCAAAAATAATCCCGACCAGATAGTGTGCCACGGTGCCGTATACCTTGGTGCTGGTCGCCATGGAGAGAGAGCCGTCGGGTTGGGTGCGGTTGGTGAGCATGGTGCCCAGTATCCGGATCACCTTCATAACACGGTGCGTCACAAACGAGAGCAGGTACAGAAAGGCAGTCATGGCGGCGGTAGCGGCAATGCCTCCTATTACAGCGTAGAGTAGTTTCATGGTGCGACAGTTTTTGCTGTTATACGAAATCAGGCTGTGTAGTTACAGGAAGCCGGCCGATAGGGACCTTAGCCACTATACATGGAGCGCAGTAGCAGTATCAGGAAAAATGCAAAGCTGATGCAGAGCGACGAGATCTTGTTCATGCGCATCGTATTCTCGAAGTTAACTTCTTCAGGGTTCTGCCACGACTTCCGCACCCAGCTCAGAAAAAAGAAAGTGATGGGCGCGGTGCAGAGCAGGAAGACCAATATGTTCAGTACTTGTCCCAGTGCCAAGTACAGCCCGATCAGTAAGGCCGCTCCCAGGCCCAGGGCTATACCTGCAAACACAAAGGTGCCCCGTATACCTAGTAGCAAGCTCAGTGTTTTATCACCTCGCTCACTGTCTTCCTGATGCTGATAAATTTGAGTAAGAGGATATGAGCCACAGAGAAAGAGCGTGCTTACCAACGCAAACCAGATATTAGGCGATTGCCAGATGAGCTCAAGGTCGAGATCGGCCCCGACCTGTACCATCACAAAAGTAAAGGCGCCCTGAAACACTGTGACGACCAGCGTGCTGATGACAGGATATTTTTTTAGCCGAATATCCCGATCACTGTAAGCTTTGGAAACCAGCAGGTATAGTCCGACCATCAGGGCAAACAGAGGCGAAAGCATAAAGCTGAGCAACAAGGCTAGCACATCGAATAAAAGTACCAAGTGAAACAGCTCCTGCGTGACTTTAGGAGGTCTGCGTAGTCCACCGATGCTGCCTTCGTCGCGATCGTGGTATGAGTTGTAACCATTGCTGGCAGGATATACCAGTACGTGCAGTATAAAGAATACGGCTGCTGCCCGCCACAAGGTATAACCATCTACCACACTGAGCGCAAACCAGTACACGGGCATCAGGTATACCGAAAACGGTATCCGCATCAGGGTCAGGGCACTGCTGTATTTTCCGATAACAGGTATAGCGAGTGGTTTCATAGTTTCATCAATTCTCAGGACAGCCCAGCAGGTAAATGACTTGCTTGCCCGGGACACTCCCCACTATACCTCGGCGCCAGGTATAACCGGGCGGGGTATCGACGCGGGACAGCAACTCGTCCAGCATCCGGGGGTTGTACAGTCTGAAAAGGGATACCAAGCCATCCCAAAGTATACCTAACGGGATGATTGGTATAAGGTACGTGAACAGTAGCCTGCTAAGTTTAAAAGGACGGATAAAGGGAGTTACCAGCAGGATAATGATCGGGAAGGTAAGCAGAAAGATGATCAGTTCGGTCCAGGTTTTGCCGCCTCCCTCAAAAATGCCGATCGGCGCCCGTTGATCGGCCGCGTTCTGCAAAATGGCCACCGCCTGCTGTGGTCTGAAATGGTGAAAAGATGAAAAGATGGTGCGTACTCCTTTTATCTGAGGAGGTACATCCGTAGCATCAACAGGAGAGGCAATGAAATCGATCAACCCACCGGACTGGTCCTGCAGATACTCGTAAGCGCCGATGTTGGGGTATCGGTCAGATAATGTGACACGAACAGGTGTGCCCATGCGCTGGCTTAGTGTTTCACTGTATACCTGCA
>NZ_AKIS01000082.1:0-21562 GCF_000277005.1 Pontibacter sp. BAB1700
GGTACCGTATTATTTCATCTTCTCAGAAACGTCAGCTTGGAATAGACAGCTTGCGTATTATTACAAGCTGGGTATAGTGTATTTATGAAAAAATTATCAGGCGTTCTTCTTATTGACGACGACGACACCACAAATTTTCTGAACCAACGTTTGCTTGAGCGAATGCAGGTGACCGATAATATACGCACGTTTGTGAACGGCAAGCAGGCATTCGACTATCTGTACAATGTAAGCAACAACAATTACGAGCAGACGGATGGGAATTATTTTCAGCCAGAACTGATATTCCTGGACATCAGCATGCCGGTGATGGATGGATTTGAAATGCTGGACCTGTATGAGCGGTTGAACCCGGAGTTCAGAAAGAATATTATACTGGCCGTACTGACTACCTCTACCCATCCACAGGATACGGATGCAGCTCAGAAGTATTCGGCAGAATATCTGACAAAGCCCCTTACAGCAGATAAAGTAAAGAATCTGATTGATAAGCACTTTAGCTCCGCGAAACAGGAGGCATAGAAAAAGCAATAGTTACAAAAAAGAGCCGATGCGCTTGCCTATTCACAGGCTGTGCATCGGCTCTTCCTGCATTAGGAGGGTATAGGAAAGAAATGCAGCAATAGGGATTTCAAGTGGAGGCCTGTTTTAATACGTACAGACTGCCGGATCAGGGCTCTGTGCTATACCTAAAACGAGAAACCGAAATTGGACTTGATCAGCAGGTTCAGAATAACACCTAAACCTGCCAGCAGCAGGCCGATGCCAATCAGCTTTTCGATATCCTGCATTTTGCCCTGTCGCTTCTTGAGCATGTTTCCGCCGATAGCCCCAAGGGCAAAGGCTGCCATGAGCGGCAGGCTGCGGCTCCAGATCACGTTGCCCAGCAGGTAGTGGCTGATAAAGCCGGTGAAACTTGTGATAACCAGAATGAATAGTGAGGTGGAAGTGGCGATCTGAGGTGGTATCCGGAACAGTTTGATCATCATGGGAGTTTGCAGGAAGCCGCCTCCTATACCGAAGAGGCCGGCTATTATACCTGAAGCAAAACCAAAAACCCCTACAACACCGCCATTGAGCCGGTAAGCCAGGTGCTTGGCTCTGTTCTTCCGGATAAAGGAGGTCGGCACGCGGCGTATCCTATACATCATGCCGGAGTGGCGAATATGCTTTTCTTTTTGCTGGGGCTTGACCATAAAGATTCCCACCGTTACCACAAAGAGCGCAAAAATCACCTGGAGCTCTGTTACGGGTAAAAAGGCTACCATAAAAGCACCCAGCACCGTGCCCACTACCGCCGGAAACTGAATGAGCGAGCCTACCAGGTAGTCGATGCTGCGGTCGCGGAGGTTGAAGACGGAGGCAATGATGGAAGCCGGCACAAGTGCCGACATAGTGGCCCCGATGGCGATCTCGATGTTGTATCCGAAAAAGATGATCAGGATCGGCACCATGAACACGCCTCCCCCGAAACCGATAATGGTGCCAAACCCACTCACGAGCGCACCGACTACAAAAATGATGAATTCCTCCATTCGCAATAGCCCTTCTACTATTCCGCTACAGGTACGAATTTAAAGTCATCACCGTTAAACAATCCTTTGTCGCTGAGCTTGAGCGAAGGTATAACAAGCAATGCCATGAACGAAAGCGTCATGAAAGGAGAGGCCAGCTTGCTGCCCATCTCTTTGCTCATGCGGTCGATGGCCGAGTAGGCGTTGGCCACTTCATAACCATCGGCCGCAGACATGATACCCGCCACTGGCAGCGGCAGTAGCTGTTCGTTGTCGCCGTCCACGGCGGCTACACCGCCTTTGGCGCTGATGATCAGGTTCACGGCGCGGGCAATGCTTTTGTCATCCACACCCACGGCAATGATGTTGTGCGAGTCGTGGCCTACGGAGGAGGCAATGGCACCACGCTGTATGCCTACATTCTTGATGAAAGCAACGGCCGGCTCGGCATTTTCATATCGGTTCACCACCGTGATCTTCAGCACATCCTGCGCCACATCCGATTCGATGTAGCCGTTCTCTGTTTTCGGTTCGGCCCATACCTGGTGCGTAATCAGCTGCCCATCAAATGCCTCGATCACCCGGATCTTGCTGGCGCTGTCGGCTGGCAATCGGAATTGCTCCGGCGTCTTCGGTTCTGTATTGAAGTTGTTGATCTCTTCGCTTGGTGTAAAAGCAATGTTCGATTTGCCGTTCTCTGCTACTTTTTCGCCATTGATGAAGGTGGCTTCCACAGCAAAGTCCTCGAGATCGTTCACCACGATAAAGTCAGCAGGATCGTGTTCGCGTAGCAGGCCTACTTCGAGTTTGTAATGCTCGACCGGGTTGAGGCAGGCGGCACGCAGCACATGGAACAGGTTGTGACCTTTAGCAAGGGCACGCTTTACGAGCAGGTTCAGATGGCCTTCCACCAGGTTGTCAGGGTGCTTGTCGTCGGAGCAGAACATGATGCTCTCCGGATGGGTGGCAAGCAAAGGTATAAGCGCTTCGAAATTTTTGGCGGCACTGCCTTCGCGGATCAGAATCTTCATGCCTACGGCCAGTTTGTCGAGGGCTTCTTCAGCAGTGAAGCACTCGTGGTCGGTGGTGATGACAGCCGATGCATAGAGCGCCGCCTGTTCGCCGCGCAGACCGGGGGCGTGACCATCCACAGCCTTACCATATTTTTTAGCCAGTTCTATCTTCTCCATCACCACCGGGTCGCGGTGCAGCACGCCGGTCCAGTTCATCATCTCGGCCAGGTACTTGATCTCGTCGCGCTGAAACAATGTTTCGATGTCGGCGGCCGTTATCTCAGCGCCAGCTGTTTCGAAAGGAGTGGCAGGTACGCAGGAGGGAGCACCGAAGTAAAACTTAAACGGCACTTTCTTCCCGTTCTCCACCATATACTCCACACCTTTTATACCGAGCACATTCCCGATCTCGTGCGGGTCCGACACAGTGGCCACAGTGCCGTGTGGCACAGCCAGTCGGGCAAATTCGGAAGGTACAAGCATGGAGCTTTCTACGTGCACGTGGGCGTCCACAAAGCCCGGCAAAATATAACTGGAAGAGGCAGTGGCCTCACGAACTATTTTAGAAATGCGGCCGTTTGACACATGGACCGTTCCTTCATAAATCTCTTGCTGGTGCAGGTCGATGATGCGTCCGCTGACGGTATAGGAGCTATGCATAGGTAGGACTGTCTTGTTGATATAAAATGCCCGCTGATGGGGATTGAACCCGTAAATTACTTTATATTTGCGTTAAATTAAGTCGTTTTGAGAAAGATAATTTCATACCTGATCGTTGCATGTGTTTTGTCCTCCGGCACTCTGGCGGGTTGCACAGCTAAAACACCACAGCAGAAAAAGACGGCCTCCTACATGAAAAAGAGCAAGCGCGGCAATGTGGCCTGCCCTTGTGATTCGAACTAATTTCTGATAGCTTACCATGAAAAAAATTGTAATCGCCATAGATGGCTACTCCTCGTGCGGTAAAAGTACAACGGCCAAACTGGTGGCTGCCGAACTGGGCTACGCTTACATCGATACCGGGGCTATGTACCGGGCGGTTACGCTTTATTTTCTGGAGCACCACGTGAGTCTCACCAACCCCAAGGAGGTGAAGGACGCGCTGGATAAAATAGATATCACGTTTCACTATAACCCAAAGGCCAAAAGAAACGAAGTATTCCTTAACGGCCTGAACGTGGAGGATGAGATCCGCAAGATGTACATCTCCAATCAGGTGAGTGAGGTAAGTGTCGTAAAGGAAGTACGTCGCGCCATGGTGGCCCAGCAGCAGAAAATGGGAAAGAAACGCGGTGTGGTGATGGACGGTCGTGATATTGGTACAGCTGTGTTCCCGGATGCAGAAGTGAAGATCTTTATGACAGCCGACGTGGACACCCGCGCCAAGCGCCGTCAGGATGAACTGTTGGCTAAAAAACAGTTGATCAACCTCGGTGAGATAAAGGAAAACCTGCTCAAGCGCGACCTGATCGACTCGACCCGAGCCGAGAGTCCGCTGCGTCGCGCCGATGATGCCTTTTTACTGGACACGTCGCACATGACCATTGATGAGCAGGTAGAGTTTGTGCTTAATAAGGTAACTTCCCGTATCTTCAACAGTGATTATGCTTTGCAGGAATAGAGGAAAGAAGAGATGAATGTAACGATAGACAAGAATTCCGGTTATTGCTTTGGTGTGGAATTCGCCATTCAGATGGCGGAGGATGAAATGGAGAACTGCGAAGAACTCTATTGTCTGGGTGATATCGTGCACAACAGCATGGAAGTGAAGCGGCTTTATGAAAAAGGGCTTCGCATCATCGACCGCGAGCAGCTCAAAGAACTGCGCGACACCAAAGTGCTGATCAGAGCCCACGGCGAACCGCCGGAGACTTACAAAACAGCCTTAGAAAACAACATTGAACTGATCGATGCTTCCTGCCCGGTAGTGCTAAAGCTGCAGAACCGTGTGAAGCACGCTTTTGATGCTGATAAGCCGAAAGGTGGACAGATTGTGATTTACGGCCAGGTGGGGCACGCTGAGGTGATCGGACTGGCGGGCCAGACAGGCGATGAGGCTATTATTGTGACGACAGAAGAAGACCTCGACAAGATCGACTTTACCCGTCCCGTTACCCTCTTCAGCCAGACAACCAAAAGCACCAAAGGCTTCTACCATATCAAGTCGCTGATAGAAGAGCGCCTCCAGCAGGCTAATCAGGACAGCACCGCTTTCAACGCTAACGACAGCATCTGCCGTCAGGTGTCGAACCGCGAGCCTCAACTGACTAAGTTCTCAGTGGAGCATGATGTGATCATCTTTGTGAGTGGCAAAAAAAGCTCTAATGGAAAGGCACTCTACAGCGTATGCAAGCAGCACAACCCCAACAGCTACTTCGTGGAGAACGAGGAGGAGCTTGAGAAAGAGTGGTTTGCCAATGCAGAGAGCGTAGGTATATGCGGGGCTACTTCCACGCCCATGTGGCTGATGCAGCAAGTAGCCGACAGTATCAAAAAATTTGACTTTGAAACAGTATAGGTATAGCCCTATACTACAAAATAGTGGCTTTTTAGCTACATTTAGGCTTTGCTTCGGCAAGGCCTATTTTATTAAGCACCAGCAGACATGAGACGCATTTTACGCTATTTTTTGAACGGCCTACTTATTGTAGCACCTTTCACCATTACGGTATGGATCATCGTGGCCATTATCGACTGGCTGAATAGCATGTTCGACTTAGGGATACCCGGATTAGGTATATTCCTGATGTTTGTACTTCTTACTCTGATCGGTTTTATCAGCTCGTCTTTCTTTGTAAAGCCATTCATTGTCATCACGGGGCGTTGGTTTAATAAAGTGCCGCTGGTGGGCATCGTCTACTCCAGCATTAAGGACCTGTTCGACGCCTTTGTGGGCGATAATCAGAAATTCAACAAGCCTGTTATGGTGAAGATGTCAGAAGAGTCTGATAACCTGAAGTTTGGCTTTGTAACGCAGGATGCTTTGAGTTCAGTGAATGTTGAAGACCGCGTAGCCGTGTACTTTCCACACTCTTATAACTTCTCGGGTGAGCTCTTTGTGGTACCCAAGCGCAACGTCGTATACCTGGACCTACCCAGCAGCGACGTAATGAAGTTCATTGTGTCAGGTGGCGTGTCCCGTCTCTAATGAGCCGTTAGTTATACCTTTCATAAAGAGCAATAAGGACACTCACCAAATATCTCAAAATTTCAAGCCCTTTTGTGTATCTTATTTGTATGCATGCCGAATAAGTTAAGGGAGATTCATTAATTCAGAATGCCTTACATCATACATAACGGTACGAAGCTGCACTACAGGGTGCTGGGAAAAGGCACGCAGCCTTTGCTGGCCTTTCATGGCTATGGGCAGAGCAGTAGCTACTACCAGCCCATGGGGCATGCGCTGGGCAGCGACTACACCATCTATGCCTTCGACCTTTTCTTTCATGGGCAGAGTTCCCTGCACAAGGAAAATATGCCGCTAGACAAGGATTTTCTGGAGGAGCTGATCGGGCTGTTTCTGGTGAAGGAAAAGATTGACCACTTTTCGCTGATGGGCTTCAGTATGGGGGGCAAATTTTCCCTTACACTAGTGGAGCGCTTCCCGGAGCGCATCGACGAACTTTTCCTGATCGCACCGGATGGCATTAAGACAAGCTTCTGGTACAATATTGCCACTTATCCAGGCTGGCTGCAGCAGCTCTTCAAACGCACCGTGCTCAAGCCGGAGCCTTTCTTCAGGCTACTGAATGTGCTCAACAGGTATAACATGATCCACAAAAGCCTCGTGCGTTTCGCCCGCTTTCAGATGGATAGCACTGAGAAACGCCTGCGGGTATACCGTAGCTGGATTGGTTTCCGCGAACTCAACTTCGACATCCGTGAGATCGTGCGGCTGCTCAACCACAAGCAGGTGCCGGTTACGATGTTCCTCGGTGAGTTTGATCAGATCATCTCGCCCAAACGAGTAAGTGTGTTTATTAAAGCTTTGCACAAAGGAGAGCTCGTGGTGCTCAAAGCCGGACATTCGCATTTGTTGCAGGAGGTTGCGGAATTGCTGCATGCGAAAAGAACGCAGTCTATACCTCCTTCCAGCTAAGGACTATACCTGAAATAACATGTATGTTGGAGTATATAGCCAGTCCCTTCTTCAGAGGGGCAGGGTTGTGTTAATCGTGCACCGCAGCATTATCAATCCTGAAAATACCGATACTGATGCATCGTACATAAAGCAGAATGCTTAAATTGGCCATTGATGAAAGAGGAGAACCTAAAAAAGCTCAAACCAGAGAAAAAGATCATCGGGCGGCGCGAGATGGTAGCCTTTCCTGAACTGGATATTGACGAGATAGAGGCCAAGATCGACACGGGTGCATACACCTCCGCGATCCACTGCTCGGATATTCATGAGGAGACCCGCGCTGACGGAACTAAAGTGATCTGTCTGGACTTATTAGACCCGTCACACCCACAGTACAATCACAAAAAGCTGCGGTTTTCTGACTATAGCCTGCGCGATATCCGTAACTCGTTTGGGGATGTGCAGGAGCGTTACGTCATCAAGACCAAAATCAAGTTTTTCGATGAACTGATCGAGGCGGAGTTCTCTCTTTCAGATCGAAGCGATATGAAGTACCCGGTGCTGATTGGTCGGAAACTGCTCAAAGGCCGGTTTATTGTGGACGTTTCCCGTAAAAACGTCTCACTCAAATTCAACAACAAACAAAAGAAGAATAAATAGTTTTTATGAAGATAGCGATTCTCTCTCGCAACTCTAAGTTGTACTCTACCCGCCGCCTGGTGGAAGCTGCCCAGCAGCGTGGCCACGAAGTGGTGGTGCTGGACCACCTGCGCTGCGACCTTGTGATTGAGCAGGGCGACCCGCACATCCTATACAAGGGAGAACGCTTAACCGATATCGATGCCATCATTCCGCGAATCGGTGCCTCCGTTACTTTTTACGGCACGGCCGTGGTGCGTCAGTTTGAGATGATGAAAGTGAAGAGCGCCGTAGACTCTCAGAGCATCGTGCGCTCTCGTGACAAATTGCGCAGCAGCCAAATCCTGTCGCGCGCCGGACTGGGTATGCCGAAAACAGCTTTCACGAACTACTCCAAGGAAACATCGATGCTGGTGAAAGAAGTAGGCGGTGCCCCTTTGGTGATCAAATTGCTGGAAGGTACGCAGGGCTTGGGTGTGGTGCTGGCCGAGACTAAAAAGGCGGCTGAGTCGGTAATTGAGGCATTTCACAATCTAAAGGCCCGTATTATCGTGCAGGAGTTCATTTCCGAGGCGGCAGGTGCCGACATCCGCGCTTTTGTGGTGAACGGCGAAGTGGTAGGAGCCATGAAGCGACAGGGCAAAGAGGGCGAGTTCCGCTCTAACCTGCACCGTGGCGGCAATGCTACCCTGGTCAAACTGACCCGCCAGGAGAAAGCCGCGGCTTTGCTCGCTGCCAAGTCGCTGGGCTTAGGTATAGCGGGTGTGGACATGCTGCAGTCTAAGCGCGGACCGCTGATTCTGGAGGTGAACTCCTCGCCAGGGCTTCAGGGTATAGAAAAGGCTACAAATAAAGACATTGCGGCTAAAATAATTGAGTATGTGGAGGGACTGGTTCAGAAGAAAGTCTCCAAAAGAGTGAAAGAATAGCATGCCCGAAACGATTAAGATCAACGGTGTAAGTATAGACCGTGGAGAGAAAGTATTGACCCGACTTGTCATCTCCAAACTTCCCAGTGGTACCGTCATCGATATTCCGGTTTATGTATTCCGCTCCGTACACGACGGGCCGGTGCTCCTGCTGATGGCAGGTATGCACGGCGACGAAGTGAACGGCACGGAGATCATCCGTCGCATGATCACCAAAAAGATGCTGTACCCACTTAAGGGCACGATCATCGCGGTGCCCATTCTGAACATTTATGGTTTCCTGAACTTCTCGCGTGACGTGCCTGATGGTAAAGATGTGAACCGGAGTTTCCCGGGCAACAAAGAAGGTTCGCTGGCCAGTCGTGTCGCACATCGGTTTATGAAAGAGGTCATGCCTTATATTGACTACGGTGTGGATTTCCACACAGGCGGGTCAAGTCGCGGCAACTACCCACAGATTCGTTGTGTGCTGGCCGAACCGAAGAATCAGCAGCTGGCAGAGGCATTTGCTGCACCTTTTACACTGAACGCCTCTTACCGGCAGGGCTCACTCCGCAAGGAGGCTGCTAAACTGGGCAAGCACATTCTGGTGTATGAAACCGGTGAGTCACTTCGCTTCGATGAAAGAGGTATAGCCATGGGGATAGAAGGCACTCTGCGCCTGATGCACCACCTGGGTATGGGCAATGCCGCTCCTTCACCTTCAGAGCCGACCACCATCTGTATGAAAGACATTTGGGTGCGCGCCAAAAATGCGGGCCTGTTCCGGAGCAATGTAGCGGAGGGTGGCTATGTAAAAAAAGGACAGATAGTAGGTACCATTACCGACCCTTACGGTGAAATGGAAGTGCGCCTGAACGCGCCGGCAGCCGGTTATGTGGTAGGGCTCAACAATATGCCTGTGGTGAACCAGGGCGATGCTTTGATGCACATCGCCTTCTAGGGTATAGCTACTCAGAAGTGACCAGTGTGATAAGCAGCTGATCGTTTCAGAACCGTGTAAGAACAAAAGCGCCCGCTACTGAGCAGTAGCGGGCGCTTTACGTTAGGGCTTTTCAGTTCTTAGAATACGTAACGCACGTGCAGGGCAGAATCCCAGAAGCCACGGCCATGCGGGATGTTGATATACGGCTTGATATCAGCACCGATTGTGAACGGGATGTCGCGGATGTAGTATTCCAGGCCTAATACGCCATCAATACCAAAACCTACGATGTTGTCATCATAGTATCTGTCGCGTCTGTGCTTGTCATAGTAATAGTAATAACGTCCTTCATAGAAGCCAATGTGGCCACCCAGACCATAGTACCACTGCAGGCCTTTTGCATTGAAGGCAGGTGCATGTTTTTCATAAAGTACTGTCAGCACAGCGCCTCTGTGGCGGAAACCTGTGCTTAGGATGCCTTCGATAGCGGCGTCGCTTTTAATAAAATGCTTTATAGTAAGACCAGAAGCTACACCACCTCTGAAGCCTATACCTGTACTGTACTCCTGTGCCTGTGCACCGAAAGCAAGCGTCATCACCAAAGCCATGGCGAAACCTACGCGAAGAAATGTTTTCATTGTTCTATTGAAAAAGTTATATCTGGCTTGCCAGACAGGTATGTCCAGCTGGCGGGTGCAAAAATATAACTTCTTGCGTTTGAAAAAATTAATAATTGCAATTTGAATAAAAAAATTACCGCTGTCATTTGTAAGACTGCAGGTAAGCTGTTTTGGATGTTCGTCTGCCAATAAGCTTGAAAAACGTGATAAACTTATCTTTGTCAAGCTCCAGGGCTTTCGCAAAGGCATCTGCCTCCTCAGAGTTTTGATAGTCCTTTATGTATTGTTCCCGTACCAGGCCTGCCTCAGTCAGCTCGGCGGCAGCTTCTATTTCCACAAGTCCGGTCTTTTCCCAAAGCCTGCGCCTACCAGTCAATGGTATGAATAAAGTACCAATAGTTCTGATAATCTTCTTGTAGAAATTCGGGTACCTGATCGTGGCTTTCAATCTCCTTGGTGAAGCAAACGTCCACAATGGCTATATGGCCTTCTGGCTTGATAAAGCGGGCAATATAGGGCAGGTACTTCTCGTCAGTGCCAAAATAGGTATAGGAATCCACGACGATTACGGCATCGAAGTATTCTTCAGGAAAGGGGAGTGAACGAGCTTCCATTTCAAGCGGAAACACCTTGTCTTCACAGCCCTCGGCACAGATGCGCTCGTAGTTGTCACTGGCAGACACGGCTTCGTCCACGGCCCAAACGGTAACTCCGAACTCTCTGGCCAGAAAGATAGAACTGATGGCTTTGCCGCAGCCCAGGTCGAGTACCCGCATGCCGGGCTTCAGGTGGAGGGACTTGGTTAGGCTCTCAAGGTTAAAGAGCACGTTTTCGCCCATAGAGTGCTTGCGCACCCACTTTGGGTCATACTGTGAGGCTTTGGGGAATGCACGGCGAAGGCTTCTGTTAGGCATAGGTATAGGTATAAGTTGCCTTGCAGCTTACGGGGCAGGTATAGGGAGGGTTAGCGGCCCAATCGCTCTATTTCATCGGACAGGTATACCTTGTCGCCTTTCTGGTCCTGTGCAGCGGCACGCAGCATGGCGCTGGCCACCGTCTCCGCTTTAATGGGGCGATATTTACGCATGGGGCCGATCATCAGCATAGAGAGCGGCTTCATGATCCTGGCACTGATCTCTTCGCCGGTGCGGTGCTCTTCACGCTCTCCCAGCAGGAGTGCCGGCCTGAAAATATGCAGCGAAGTAAAGCCCAAAGCCTGAATATCCCGCTCCATTTCGCCTTTCACACGGTTGTAGAAAATGCGGGAGCTGGCATTGGCACCCATGGCCGACACAACCAGGAACTGCGTGGCGTTACGGCGCAGCGTGATCTCGGCCAGCTGCGTGACATAGGTATGGTCTACTTTGTAGAAAGCGTCTTTGGTGCCGGCTTTTTTGATGGTGGTGCCCAGGCAGCAGAACACGTCGTCGGCAGCCAGTTCAGATGCGCTTTTCTTGAGATTGTCGAAGTCGACTATCTGCTGGTCGAGCTTGGGGTGGATGATGGCGAGTTCGCGACGGCCAACGGAAATTACCTGACTGTAGCGGTCGCTTTGCAGCAGCATAAGCAGCAAGTGACTGCCTACCAGGCCGCTGGCGCCGGCAATCAGTGCGGTTCGGGTTCGGTGCATGTAGGTTTGCGTTTCGCTGAATTACGTGAATGCCCGCCACATTGGTTAAAAAATGCGGTGCTTTCCTGTAAATAATCCTTTTGGGGCCGTTTTTGTTGTGAATTCAGCTCGAATCGTGTAGTTATCCTGTAAGTTACAGCGCAACTTACTCCTCGCCTTTCAACCGGATGTGGTCTGTGTCGATCTCGATTTTACCTTCTTTGTACAGGCCGCCAATGGCCTTTTTGAACACCTTCTTGCTCATGCCTAACATGCGGTATACCTCGTCCGGGCTGCTTTTGTCAGACAAAGGTAAATAGCCTTTGGCCGCCACCAGTACTTCCAGTACTTTATCCGCCGCTTCGTTCGATTCGCTCAATCCGGTGGTGCCGGGCTTGCGGAGGGTCACGTCTATTTTATTATCCGGGCGGATGGTTTTGATATAACCGCGCAGCTTGTCGCCCATATGCAGTTCTTTGAACACCTCGTTCTTGTAGAGCATGCCCATGTAGCGGTTGTTGATGATCACCTTGATGCCGATCTCAGTGAAGCCGGCTACCAGCAGCTCCACTTCCTCGTTCTCGGTCAGCTCGTTTGGGGCCTCGTCGTTGTGCAGGTACTTGCCGAGCTTGGTTGTGCCCACGATGCGGTCAGAGGTGTCATCGAGGTATACATACACGCAGTACTTACGGCCGGTTCGCATCTTTTCTTTCTGGTTGTGCAGCGGCACGAGCAGGTCTTTCTCCAGACCCCAGTCCAGGAAGGCGCCAAAGTCGGTGCTGTCTTTGCACATCAGGCAGGCAAACTCGCGCACGGTGGCGTAGGGCGTCAGGTTGGTGGCAATCACACGGTCTTCAGAGTCACGGTACACGAACACGCGCACCTTGTCGCCTACCTTGGCTCCCTCCGGAATGTACTTGCGGGGCAACAGAATGTCGCCGTCCTCAGAGGTCAGGTATACGCCGAAGTCCACTTCACGCGCTATCTCCAGTTCATTGTAATTGCCAAGATCTACCATGGTATTGCTTTGATAAGTATAGAATGCTGCAAATATAGCGAAACCATTTCAGGTATAGCCCTCCGGTTTCGGCTGTTCCTCTTATACCTGAAGAGGCAGGCAAAAGGATACAAAAGATGGTTAGCTGAAGACAGCTGAATTTGTTCAGACCTGTCCCAGGTAATAAAACAGGCAGCCCACATGGACTGCCTGTTTTGTAAGGTATAGGCAGGCTATAGATTAAGCCTTGGACTTCTTCGTGGTTTTGGCCTTTCCGTTCTGTCCTCTGGCTGGCTCACCGTCTTCCTCCATGATATCATCCGGTTTCGCGATCAGTCCAATGGAGAGGCCGTCTTCGCCCAGGAAGTGCTCAATGTGGTGGCAGCGGTCTTCGGTTTTGAGAAGGATGCCCTCCAATAGCGACTTGGTAGCGAAGTCTTCCTGCTCAAAGGCTTTCTTGATAGACTTGCGCAACTCCATGGCAATCGTCTTTTCATCTTCCATGTCTTTCTTGAGCATCTCCCGGATACGGAAAACACCTTCTTCCTCGTGCTGGATATAGGAAAGCTCCAACTGTTTCGCCGGGTGGCAGGTAGGGCAGTAGCCCATCACGGTAAGGCGCTCGGCTATGGCATCGTACTGCTCGTGAATCTGAGTATAGTGCTCCTCAAAGAACAGGTGCAGGTCGCGGAACTGCGGGCCTTCCACCATCCAGTGGTGCTTGTGGTATTGGTTGTAGAGGGTAATGAACGACGACAGATGGCGGTCCAGTTCGTTGGCCATTGCCGTGGCGGTGGTTTTTGACAGCCCGACCGGGTTGCCTTCATATTCTGATTTTTCTCTTAGCTTTTCCATGTTCAGGGTTTGTTGAATTACTCTGCCTTTGTACCCCGATCAGCTCAAAAAGATACAGAAAGATTTACCTGAACTCGGCTATACCGGGCTGGGTGAAGCGGAAGTCTTCGAAGTCGTAATAGGAGCGTGACGACTCGTATATGCGCAGGTTGTTGAAGTTCTCGTTAGCCGGGATCTTCGGGTAGTAGCCCACCAAGATCTGGATCGTGCTGAATGACAGGTACTCATTGCGGAAGCGTATACCTGCTCCGAAACCCTGAAAAGGAGTGCTTTTGAAAGGGGAGCTCTTATTGCCGTAAGAGAGCCAGGCCACATCCGCAAAAACCAGTGTGGCAAGTCGGAAGCCGAACAGTTTGAAGGGGGTATAGAGATTGGCTTCGTAGTTGATCACTACGCGGCGATTGCCCCGCAATAAACCCGATCGGAAGCCGCGCAGTCCCTCTTCGTTGTTGATAGAGAGCAGCTCTTCGGGGTTGCGGTTGATGCCAATGGTGCTGCGGCCGAGTATAAAGTGGCGTAGCTTCCAGTTGCCATTTTCGTACAGTCGCGTAAAGTACAGCGACTCCAGCTCCAGCATGCCTTGTTCCCATTTACCGTTTCTAATAAAGGAGCCATAGCCGGCGCGGCTGTAGAGGTAGCCGGCTTCTTTGTTGTAGCGGGCAAACGAAAGGTCCAGCCCGAAATAGCGCCGATTGAACAAGTCGCCTCGCTCGTAGCCGTAGGATACGGAAGCCAGCGTGCCGGCCGGAATATCCTCTGTTCGGCCAAAGCCATAGAGGTAGCGGTCTTTGTAGTAGCGGCGCACACTGTAGCCCAGACTGGCGATGCCCAGCACATTGTCCTGAAAATTCTCGGTAGGCTTGGTATAAAAATTTGTATTGATGACCCGCAGCGCCGTAATCAATCGTCCGCGTGGCTCAAAGCCCAGGTTGTAGCTCTTGAACTTGAACGAGCGGCCCAGCCATAAGTCCTGTCGGTGGTAGCCCACCTCGGCGAAGCGCTGTATCGTGTCCTCCGGCACCGGCGGCAGCAGCAGTTGCTCGTCTATCTTGCTGGCCCCGACGGCACCGGCGTAGCGGGTATTGGTGGCAAAGAAGTCGCGACGCAGGTAGGCGCTGCGCTCTTTGTAGAAATTCTGATCGAAGTAATTGATGTCGGCTGTAATGTAAGTGTTGCCGATGTTCTCCACCGTATACCCGGCCGTAGTCTCCCAGGACCGGGGCGCATTCATGTTGAAGCGATAAGATCCGCGTATCTGGTGGCCAAGTCCCAGGAAGTTGAGTTCACGCAGGGCAACCCTGCCCGAGCCCGAGGACGGAGTGTAGGAGCCAGACCCGCCCAGGCTGAAAATATCTTTGGTAATAACCAGCACATCCACACTGTCATCGGTGGTCGTGCGCTCGTCCACAATGATCCGGGCATCGAGCAGGTAGTCAGTCTGGCGCAAAAGACGCTCCGACTCGACCAGTGCCAGTGGCTCGAGGGGCTCCATCCGCTGGAAGAGGAGTTTGTTGCGCACCAGGTGCCGGCGGGTTTTGACGTGTAGTGAGTTGCCGGCCTTTTCCAGAAAGCTGCGCGGCACCCGCGTTGTGTCGTGTATGGAATAACCCAGTGCGTCGAGCGTCATGATGTTGATGTGGCGCACTACCTTATAATTGTGTCGTTCGTACTCGCGCTGAATCAGCTCAGCATCCAGTCCCAACACCTCCTCATCACGACGGTCGAAAACCAGTATGGCTTTTAGCAGCTTTCCCATAATGGTCTTGCGTTGTGAGATTTCCCGCAGGTTGCTCATCACGCGCTCGTCGAACTTCTGCTTTGTAGTATCGGCTGGTGCCGCGACGGTATCCTTTCGGGTCGGTATTTCCTGCGCCCGCACATCGCCGGTCAGCAGCCATGCTCCCAGCATGCAGGCTAACATACAGCATAAAAAGGGCGAACGTGGAAAAGCCATGGAAGTATAGGGGCGCTTACTGTTTGTTGTAAGTGTTTGTACGGTACAACCTCCTAATATAGTCTTTTCGGCTCTATGTGGAAAATTTCAGACTGAAATCCCGAAAACAGCCCCTGCTAATCACATTAGTATTTTTTGGGTGTGGATAGGATGTTGATAAATATTATTGCTAATAAAATTGGGGTTTGTGCTAAGGTTTTTGTAATTTTATAACCGTCAAGCAGATAGAAGAGGCTAGGATGAATGATAAAGTAATAGGTAAGCTAAAAATATTAGCAGATGCTGCAAAGTACGATGTTTCCTGTTCGTCGAGCGGTGGGAAGCGCAAGAACGAAAACAAAGGCTTGGGCAACGCAGAAGGCATGGGTATCTGCCACAGCTATACCGAAGATGGTCGTTGCGTTTCCTTGCTGAAGATCTTGCTGACCAATTTCTGTATTTACGACTGCGCCTACTGCGTGACACGCAAAAGCAACGATGTGCAGCGGGCCGCTTTTACGGTGCAGGAGGTGGTGGATCTGACCATCAACTTCTATCGTCGCAACTATATTGAAGGCTTGTTTCTGAGCTCGGGCATTTTCAAAGATGCTGACTATACCATGGAGCGACTCGTGCGGGTGGCTAAAAAGCTGCGGCAGGAAGAGAAGTTCAACGGTTATATCCACCTCAAAACCATACCTGGTGCGAGTGATGAGTTGATCAAAGAAGCTGGCCTTTATGCCGACCGATTGAGCGTGAACATAGAGTTGCCTTCAGAGCAGAGTTTGCAAAGTCTGGCGCCGGAGAAGAACTATGCCGAGATCCTGTTGCCGATGGACTCGATCAAGAACCAGCTGGTGCAGGCGAAGGAGGAAAGCAAGCTTTTCAAGGCGACGCCGAAGTTTGCGCCGGCCGGGCAGAGTACGCAGCTGATCGTGGGGGCCACTGCCGAGAGCGACCGCCAGATTCTGCAGCTATCAGACCAGCTTTACAAAGGGTATAGCCTGAAGCGGGTATACTACTCAGGCTACGTGCCGGTGAGCACAGACAGCAGGCTTTCGATCATCACAGAGCCACCGATCATTCGGGAGAACCGCATTTATCAGGCCGATTGGCTGATGCGCTTCTATGGTTTCGATGTGAAAGAGATACTGGACGAGGCGAACCCGAATCTGGACCTGGACATAGACCCAAAGCTGGGATGGGCGCTGCGCAACCGCCATTTCTTTCCGGTGGAGATCAACACTGCCGACTACGAAATGATCCTGCGCGTGCCGGGCATTGGGGTGAAGTCGGCTAAGAAAATAATATCAGCCCGGCGGTTTGCGCCGCTGCATTTTGACCACCTGCGCCAGATGGGTGTGGTGCTGAAGCGGGCCAAGTATTTTATCACCTGCCAGACCAAGAGCCTGCAGCGGCAGGACTTTGACTCAGAGCAGCTACGCCGCCGCATCCTATTTGGCGAGGGCTCTGTGCGAAGTGCACTGCTTACGCAGCAGCTGGACTTGTTTCGGCAGGTAGGCTAATATTAAAAAGTGTGACATGGAAGAGGGGAGAGAAGATCATAAGACAGAATTGTGTAACAAAACAGATCATACATCATTTCAAACCATTCATAAGACGATGAGAAATTCTACTAAAGTTGCCCGTGTATCCTGCTGCTGCAAACTCAACATGCTGGTACCTCACCTGCAGAGCCTTTCTTCCAGATTGCAACACGATAGCAAGCGCGAGAAGGGGCGTGTGAATTTTAACGCCAAGCAGTAGCGAAAGCGTCTTGCCAATGTACTTCTATACCTACGATGGCTCTTTCGAGGGACTGCTCACGGTAGTGTTTGAGACATACGAGCGCAAAGCCTGGCCTACCGCCATTGAGCCCGAGCAATTGGCCCAACCCTCTATGTTTGGAGAAACGATAGCAGTGGTGACCGACGAAGAGAGGGCCGGACGGGTATGGCAGGGCCTGAAGAAACGCTTGTCAGCAATGGCATTGGACTCGCTCTACTATACCTACCTATGGGAGCAGAACGGATTTGAACGGCTGATCTTTGACTATGTCCGACTCGTGTTCGACTCACCCGAGAGTGTGGAAGGAAACTATACGGCTCCTTTTATTCTGCAGGTGCAGCAGATCCATAAGCAGGTACACCGTGAGAAGCATCGCATGGAGGCCTTCGTGCGCTTTCAAAAAACAGTCGATGGTCTGTACTACGCCAGCATCTCGCCTGACTTCAATGTGCTGCCCTTAATCGTGCGCCACTTCGAGAAGCGCTACGCTGACCAGCGCTGGGCCATTTATGATTCTACCCGGCGCTATGGCGCTTACTACGACCTGCGGCACACAAGCTTTGTGCAGTTGGAAAACCCGGCTCTAACTCCTAAACAGCAGGGCAAGCTCAGCTCCGATCAGTTTGATGAAGATGAAACCCGCTATCAGATGCTCTGGCAGGTATATTTTGACCATGTAAACATACCGGAGCGCAAGAATCCCAAACTCCACCTGCGCCACATCCCCAAGCGCTACTGGAAGTATCTTTCTGAGAAACAGCCCCGGTTACAATAAAAATTCGGACTGTAACGAGTTGTATTTCAGTTGTGTTTCATGGCGAGGGTTAAAATTCGTCCTTCATTCTCAACTTTTTCGCAACACAGGACAACCCGAAAGGTCATTTTGGAGTATAAGTGTATATAGATATTTTATGAAACCTATTCAGTTGGAGCCCACTGCACAAAGTAGAGGGTGTTGTCCGCTGTCCTTCATTATCTAAGAAAGAAAGATGAATACACGCGTACGAAAAAAACTCATTCAAGTAGCTCGCGGTCGCGCTCACCTGATGTCATTCCAGAATCTGATATTAGAAGCCGAACTGGGCCTGAACCTTGAAAACTCTTACGAAAAGTCACAGCTTAACGAAGTAATCGACGAAATTTCAGAAGCGGAGCATGCTGCAGGCCGTCCCCTGCTAAGCTCACTGGTTCGTATCAAAGGCCGCCAAAACCAGGGCGACAGCTTTTTCAAGCTATGCGAACGTCTCGGCTACGGCGACTGGAAAAGTCTGAAGCGCGACCAGGAGTTTCTGGAGAAGCAGCGTGAAACCTGCCGCGAATTCTGGCAAAACAGCACTAATTTTTCATCCTACCTGTAATACTAAGCAAAGAGGCAGGCCCGCCTTCACTCCCTGGGTCTGTTTCTTTGCAGTTTTCACCCTTGTACACTAACTGGTAGCGGCCCCACAGAAAATTTTTTCTGTGGGGCTGCGTCTTTTTAGCCCTCCCACCGTCATCAAGGTGTAACAAGAAAGAATCACCTTAAATAGACAAAGCCATGAAAAGATTTCACGTGAATGTGCGCGTTAAGAACCTGCAGGAATCCACTGCCTTTTATTCAGCATTATTTGGCACGGAGCCTACTGTGCTGAAAGAAGACTATGCCAAATGGATGCTGGAAGACCCACGCATTAACTTCGCGATATCGCTGCACCCCGAGAATGCAGGTATAGAACACCTAGGCATACAGGCCGAGAGTGAAGAGGAGTTGGCTGAGGTATACGGCCGCTTGAAGGAGGCTAAAGGGGCCATTCGGGAAGAAGGGAAGTGCACCTGCTGCTACGCCAAGTCTGAGAAATCGTGGATCACAGACCCGCAGGGCGTGGACTGGGAAGCTTTCTATACCTTCGGGGAAGCCACTGTATACGGCGAAGGAGCAAATGCCCGCACCACCTCAACCATTGAAACTACTGCCATTTAGTACAACTTAAAACTACGAAGCCGGACCACGGCAGGTATAGCCCATACCTGCCGTGGTCCGGCTAGTTTTATGTACTTTCAGAAGTTGTTTTGAATTTGCCTTTTCCATGTTTTTCTTCGTAAATTGATGTATATCTCCACTTGCTATCACCATTAAAATCTTTGCATCATGGAAAACAAAAGCTGTCATGCCTGTTCGGGTGATCATGTTGTCTCTTCGATAGGCACCTGCGCTGCGGTAGCGCCTGTATACCTGGAGTACGAAGCCAAACTGCGCAGCTTTGTGCTAAAACGTGTTCGTGACAAAGACGAGGCCAACGATATTCTGCAGCAGCTCTACGTGAAGCTCTACAAACATTGCGAGCAGCTGCAGGATGTGCGCAACATGAACGCATGGCTTTACCAGATTGCCCGCAACGCCGTGTACGATTACTACCGTGAGCAGGGGCGTAGCATGCCGCTAGAGGACGAAGGTAAGCTTGAGGAGCTAAGCCAGGAGCCGGAGCGACAGGACACAGAAAGTCTGATCTTGCCACTCATCAACATGCTGCCAGCCGAGTATGCCGAGCCTTTACGCCTGAGCGAGATAGAAGGCATCAGCCAGAAAGAGATTGCAGAACGGCTGGGAATGTCTTACTCAGGAGCCAAGTCGCGGGTGCAGCGTGGACGTGAAAAACTGAAAGAGCTTTTTGTGGAATGTTGCCATCTGGAGCTTGACAGAAAAGGGGCTTTGGTAAGCGCCATCGCGAAGGAGAGTTGCAAGCCATTACAAGTGCAGTTAAAGGGGGAAGAAAGTTAAAACCTATACCTTGTCTGCACCCTGATATCAGATCTGCGCGGTCCTTCAATCGTCTCTAGTCCTGAACCAACCGTGCGCTGGTTGCGGTAGTGCGTGAGGCCATACTTAACCCACACATCCATACGGCGCATCGGCCTGAATTGCAGTAAGGCATACAGGCGGGTGCCTCTGCCACTGAAGGCAGGTATAGAGAAAGCATAAAGCACATCCCGTTCAAAGGCGTATTGCCGCGTATCGTAATTGTCCGTGTCGAAAATGGCGTAGCGACTACTCAATCGTATTTTGTTGAAATTGAAGTTGATGTCCTGCGCAATCAAATAGCCCGTAGTCTGCGGTGACTCCAGCTCGAAACTGCTGAACTGTACACGTGAGCGCAAGTTTACGACGGGCGTAGGCGTGAATTCATAGTACAACAGGTAGTTCTTGCGGTTTGCCTGTCCCACATAGTCTATACTGGTGCTGTTGTCGGCTACATTGCGGCCTTTGCTTTCTGCTCGGAACTGAGCGTATAGGGAGCTCTGTCTGTTAGGCCGGAAATAGAGGCGGAGCATGTACTCGTCGCCATGTGATGGAGCATCAACGCGATAACGCAGCCACTGGAACCGGAAGCGATCATAAAAAGCTGTCAGCTCCCACTTCGGGAAGGGCTTGATTTTGATGCCTGTGTAAAAGCCCTGCTCGTTGATGTTACGAGTGCTCTCCCCGAATGCGTTGCCGTAAAAAGTATGGAAGTCGCGGGCATAGTAGCGGTAGAGCATGGCCAGTTCCACTTTGTTGGAGAGGTTGGCCGTCAAACCGTTCACAGTGCCCAGGCCACCACTTTTAGAGATAGCCGTTTCACCGAACAGGTAGACGTTCTGCCAGGTATAGGCGTAGTTTGTGCCGATATTGTAGTTGCTCGTGCCGCCAAACTCGAAGCGCTGGTAAGGCAGACCCGCTTTCTGGATGGGGGAACTGTAGGTAGTAGCCATCGCTGTGATGCCTGCCAGCAAAGTGCGGTTACGGCTCTGGTAAGTAGCATTCCCCCCGATTATTTGCTCCCGTACCCGCCCTCTGTTCGCCAGTTCGGTAGGTGTGCGGTGAAAGCCGGAGGTCTGTATACCTGTAAAGAAATCCCCGAAATTATCGAGTGTGTCGAGTTGTGCCTGCAGGTTAGCATCGACCCGCTTGCTCGACACAAAACCCGTTACATCTACTTTGCCTAAGGTATAAGTGGCAGCCGCTCCCCGGTAAAAGGCATGCTCCAGCACCGAACTGTAGGGTCGTATACCTACATTCGGACGACTGACTGTTGTGATGGTCTCACTGCCTTTTCCCACGGTATAGCCTGACGAAAGCAGCAGTCCCTGCCCGAACTGTAGTTGATAATCGCCAAGCGCAATCGACTTGAACTTGCCCTTGTTGTAGAGCTGCAGATGTGCCGAGTAGAAATCAAAACCGTATCGTCGGGTGTCGGGATCCCATGTCAATTGCTCCCCGGCATCTTTCTCAGCAGTAAAGCCCAGACTGTAGTCGCGGGTATGGCTTACGCGGTAGCGCATCAGCACTTTGTCAGGAGAGCCAAGGTAGCGGGTTCTGGAGCGGCTGGTGGTGTCGACCGAGGTATAGCCGCGGCGCTCCTGCAAGGTCCGCTCGTAGCGGACAATCAAGGCATTGTTGTCTTCGCCGACAATACGCTGCAGTAATGGCCGCTGGTCGGCATTGAGGCCTGCATCATCAACCCGCACAAAGTATACGAGTTTATAAATCGTGATCAGGTCGAAGTCAGGTATAGCCTGTAGCTCATAGATGCTCAGCAGAGGGCCGTTTTCGTTGATGTGTCGGAAGAAGGAGGCAATCTGCGAACGGGACAGGATGTAGAGTGAGGCCAGTTCTTCAGGGGTGGTGCGGTTGAGGTCGAT